>JANXYW010000146.1 GCA_025355835.1 Chloroflexota bacterium | reverse complement strand
GGTGTCTTCAACGCGATCCGCGCGCAGCAGCTGTATGTCCTCACGCATCCGGAGTACAACCCCATGATCCGCGACCGGATGGAGGCGATACTAGAGCAGCGAAACCCCGCGATGCCGGGGTTTGGATAGAGGCTGCGGTTCCTCGGCACGCGCGATGGCGGCGCGCTGACGCGCAAGAAGGGCGCCGATCGCGTCAGCCGGCTCACGACGGTACTCCTCATCGTCGAGGCGGCGCGGACTCTGCTTAGCTGGTGCGCTGCATCGTGCCACTCATCGCGCCGCTCACGGTGCCATCTTCGGACGCGCTTAGCTGACTCGCGATCTGCATTTGGACGCCGATGTACGCGGCCTGGCCATCGCAAGTGAAGCGCATCGTGCCCCGGCTCAGCGCGGTGAGTTTGCCGTCGCACAGCAGGCCTTTCGACGCGGGATCCAGGAGTTGGGCAGAGTTGATCGTCGTCGTCACTTTCGGTCGAGCCTCGGCTGCTTCGTCATCGGGCGTCGCCTCGAGGCTCTCGTCGTCGGGCGGCGGCACAGCGCTCGTTTGGAGCAGTTCGACGTGCATGCCGAGCGAGAAGTCGCCGGTCGCGAGGCCGTCCAGAACGAAGTGCTCGCCGGTGGCGTCGCCCGTTTGCGCATACGTACCGTTGAAATCGCTATCGAAACTTGGCACGAACGGATAGGGATTGGCAGGACCCGGCGTCACGGTCGGCGCAGGCGCGAGCGCGACCAACGCGGCGGCGGTGGGCGATGGTGCACTTGCCAGAACTCCGCCGTCGGAGCTCTCCGCAGACGGGCCACCCGCGGCCATGATGCCCGACGCGAAGACGAGCGGCAACGCGACCGCTGCCGCGAAGACGCCGCCGGCCGCCTGATAGCGGCGTACTACCGGCACGCGGGCGGCGCCGTAACCGCGAGCGCGCATCCGGCTCATGACGACGCGCCGGCCCGATTCCCAGATGTTGCCCGCGAGCAACCCGGCCGGCAGATAGTAGACGCCGCCGAATCGCAAGAGTGCGAAGTACGCAACGGCCGCGACGATGACGCCGAAGACGACCTGGTCTTCGTGACGCACGGGACTGGTCGGCGGGTCGTCGAGCATGAAGAACGCGAAGAAGATCGCGGCCTGAAGATCGGGCGTGCGAAAGATTTCGCCGACCGTGGCTGGGTGGAAGGCACTGGCCACGGCGAACATGCCGAAGTACGCCCCGAAGAAGGCGAGAATCATCGGTAGCTTGTTGATGCGGTCGGCGATTAGAGCGCCAGCGACGAGCACGACGAGACCGCCCACGATGCCGAGGGCCGGCAACGCGCCCCACCAGCTCTGACCCGTGTGCAGAAAGATCGCGGCGATGACCAGCGCGAAGGCGGCCGGGTTGAGGATGTTTGACCAGCGCGTACGCAGCACATGTTTGCTGAGAATCGCTAGCGCGACCGTTGTGGCAAGGATGAGCGAGCTCTCCTGCGTCCTCAGGACGAACGCGACGATCAGGCCGGTGAGGACGGCGCCGTCCGGCAGAATCCACGTGCCGCGGCGCCAATACGTCAACGCGACATCGATGACGGCAGCGGTTGCAGCGGCGATGACAACATTCTGCGTAACGACAACGCTGTCGAGTTTGAGAAGCGAGCCCGCGAACAGCCCCGCGAAGACGATCAACAGCAAGCCCTTTGGCGTGCGAAGGAAGCGCACCAGCGGGCGGGTTGCGGGCAGCGTCGGCATCGATCGTCTCATCGCGATTCGTATCTCTGCATGCCCGAAGTAGCCACGACAGCGAGGTCGGAGCCGACGATCACTCCATCGACTCCTTCCCGGTTCAGCAGCTCCAGCCCAGCTTGCGGACCGAGGACGAAGGCCGCCGTCGAAAGCGCGTCTGCCACCATCGCGGTTGGCGCGACGACGGTGACACTGACGGCCGCTCCCGCCGAACCGCCGCTGATCGGATCCAGGATGTGGTGGCCGTCGCCATCCGGCTGCGGCCGCTCGTAGTCGCCAGATGTACAGACCGCGGCATCGGTGATACGCAACGACGCGAACAGCTCCGCGTGGCGTCGCGGATGGCGGATGCCGATCCGCCACGGCTCGCCGTCTGGATTGAATCCACGCGCAAGGATATCGCCACCGGCGTTGATCACGAAACCGGGAAGCCCGCCCAGCTCCTGCGCGGCCAGATCGACAGCGAGGCCCTTCGCGACCGCGCCGAGATCGAGCGAAAGCGGGCGGCGAAGCGTCACCGTCTGCGCGTCTTCATCGACGACGATGTCGCGGTAGCTGCCCGAGCTGCCCGCCGGCAATTGCGATGTCACGTCTTCGCCGGTCAGGTAGTTCGTCCTGAAACCGGACTTCTCCATGGCGCGGCCAATAGCGGGATCGAGAGCGCCACCCGTAAGCTCGGCCACGTTGAGGGCCAGGTGCAACGCGCTAAACAGAAGCGTCGAGACGCGGATCGGTTCGCCGATCCGGCGCGATAGCATTCGCAGTTCGCTGTTCTCGTCGAAACGGCTACAACGACGCTCCACCTCTGCAAACCAGTCAAAGGCGCGCTCCGTACGTGTGGCGAGATCCGCTTCGTCATGCCCCGGCGATGAGATCTCGATCACCACCGGCGTGTCCATGAATACACGTGTCTGCAAGTATCCGCGAGTCAGTTCCTGGATCATGCGGAGGAATCCTACGCTTTCGCCTGCTTCAAGGCGTTCGTCAATGCCTGCTCGTAGGCCTGCGAACTATCGGTGGAGCCGGAGACGTGGTTCGTGGGCACGGTCTGCTTGGAGACGGCAGCACGGGCCAGTGAATTGACGTCGGAGCACGGGTAGCGCGTGCCGCAGGAAGTCACGTTTGCAGAAGCGATCTTCCCGTCCTTGATCGCCACCGTGACTTGCATGCCGCCGTGGCGGCTGTTGCCATTGCCGACGTAGGATCCATCTTTGTACGCGGCGGCCTGCGTCGCCGGGACTTGCGGCGGAGCAGGCGCAGGGGTCGACCCAGAGCGTACGCCCGCACCGGCCTGCGCGGTCGGCGCGTCGACGAAGGCTTGCTCGGATCCGGCGCTGGTATTCGCGCGTCCGAGTGCATAGATCGCGACGATAGCCGCGGAACTGAGCGCGATGATGCCGCCCGACAGCTTGCCCTTGCGCGTATGATTCTTGCGCGCCGTAGGGGCGGGAGCGCTAGAGGCGGAAGCTCTCTTGTGCTTGGATCGCCGCGTACCAGATTTCATGCGCATCTCCGGCCTGAGAATTGGATGTCTAGAGGATTGCTCTGGCTGCACCCACCGTACAAGTATCGCCTGCTGGAACCTCGAAAGTTCCTTCAAAGACGTTACGGCTCCAACACGCGCCTTCCGTGAAGGGCTTCCAGCCCCACGCCCGGCCGCGGCGGGCTCGCTGTTGACGATGGATCCCCGTGGATAAGGCGAACTCTCGACGCGAATCCCGAACGTGTATGCCGTCCGTCATCCTTCATCGAGTTCGGCGACGCAGCGTCGAACGCGTGGATGTTGACTTCCTAACGGGGCCGTCGGTCCTCGCCCGTTCACGCCGCCGACGCTCGAAACCGCCGCCGACAAGCGCGAGTCCCCAACGTCGCGGCGCACGTACTGGTTCGGTGGCTAGGCTCGCTTGAGCCGGCGTTCGATGCCGCATTGACGCACCGGCCGCGCACGGTCACCATGGTCGGAGGATCGCGCGCGCTGCCGGGCGCCGCGCCACGCGATAGGAGAACACCATGAGTGCTGGGTCAACCATGAACGGCAAGGTCTGCCTCGTTACGGGCGCCAACCAGGGCATCGGCAAGGAGACGGCGATCGGCCTCGCGAAACTGGGCGCGACCGTCGTGATGACCGCGCGTGATCAGGCGAAGGGCGCCGCTGCGCTTGCAGAGATCAAGCAGCGCTCCGGCAACGACACGGTCACGCTGATGCCGGTCGATTTCGGCTCGTTCGATTCGATCCGCCGCTTCGCTGCCGACTTTCAGGCGACGCATCCGCAACTGCACGTGCTGGTCAACAACGCCGGCGCCTACAACGCCGCGCGCACGGTAACGAAGGACGGCTTTGAGACGACGTTCGGCGTCAACCACCTCGGCTACTTTCTCACGACCAAGCTGCTGCTCGACACGCTCAAAGCGAGCGCGCCATCGCGCATCGTCAGCGTCAGTTCGGCCGCGCACAGCCGCGCGAAGATCAACTTCGACGACTTGCAAGGTGAGCAGAGCTACGGCGGCTTCGGCGCTTACGGCCAGTCCAAGCTCGCGAACGTGCTCTTCACGTACGAACTCGCGCGCCGCCTCGAAGGCAGCGGCGTCACGGCGAACTGCCTGCACCCGGGCGTCGTCCGGACCGGGTTCGCGACGAACAACTCCGGCTTCATCGGCGGCCTCGTCGTCGTCTTCCAGACGATCGGCAAACCGTTTCTGCTGACGCCGGAAAAGGGCGCGCTGACATCGATCTACCTCGCTTCGTCGTCCGAAGTTGAAGGCGTCACGGGCAAGTACTTCGCCAAGAGCCACGAAGCGGAGTCCAACGCCATCTCGCACGACAAAGATGTCGCACGGCGTCTCTGGGATCTCAGCGAGCAGATGGTCGCGACGCCCGCCGCCGCGACGGCATGAATCAGGTCATCAGCGCCGCAGCCGGCTTCCTCATCGCCGTCCTGTGGTTCGACTTGATGTTCGACGTACAACTGCGCGCGCATCGCGATCCATCGGAAGCCGCGGCCGCCCAACTCGATTCGATCTCCGCGTACTACCGCCGCGTGACGACCACGGCATCGCCGATGAGCCGCCTCGTTGCGCTCGTGATGCTGGCGCTGATCGCAGGACTGATCACGCAGGCGATTCGCGGCGATGCGCCTGCGTGGGTCAGCGTCGTCTCGATAGCGGCAGCAGCGATCGGCATCGGCCTGGCAGGCGCGCGTACGCTCCCCGCCGCGCAGCGCCTCGGCTCGCGCGTCGATCCGCTCGACGTGCGACACCGCGCCGGTCGCGGCATCCTGCGCGATCATCTCGTGTGCCTCGCGGCAATGGTGACGTTGCTGGCAACGCAGCTTGTCGGCGCGTGGTGATGATGCGAAACGCAGCGGGCTCGCACGCGCCCGGAATCCGTCGGGCGAAGGGCCGTACCACGTCGGTCCGGCTTTGCCGGACACACAGCCGGGGGCGGCTATGCTCCACGCTTCGCGTCCCAAATCGAGTGCTGGAGCGTCGCACGAGCGCGGGCTGAATGCCCGCGCTCCGGAACGAACGGGCTAGTCCAGCTCCCGCCGCCGCTCGACCACTTCGCGGCAGCTGCCGTCCTTCACTTCGTACACGCGCGTCGCCACGCGATCGAGAATCCCCGGATCGTGGCTGGCGCAGATGATCGTACCTTCGTACTTCTCCAGTGCTTCGATCAACTTCCGCCGCGTCGTGCGGTCGAGGTGGTTCGTTGGCTCGTCGAGCAGCAGCACGTTCGTTGGTTGAATGAGGAACTTCGCCAACGCAACGCGGCTGCGCTCGCCGCCCGACAGCACACTGATCTTCTTGAAGACATCGTCGCCCTTGAAGAGAAACTGTCCGAGCACGGTGCGTAGCCGCACATCCGGCTCGTTCACGGCCACCGAGCGCACTTCCTCGAGCACCGTGTTGTCACGGTCCAGCACTTCGTCCTGATGCTGGTCGTAGTACTGGCGCTTCGCGCGCTCCGCCCACTCGACGCTGCCCTCCGTCGGATCGATCATGCCGGCGGCGATGCGCAGCAGCGTACTCTTGCCGCTGCCGTTCGGGCCGATCAGCACGACGCGCTGCTCGCGCTCGACATGCAGGTTGACGTCGACAAGCACCACGTGATCGCCGTACGCGTGGCCGATCTCGCGCAGCATCAGCACGTCGCGCTCGGTGCGGCCCGCCGACGTGAGCTGGAAGTGCACTTCCGCTTCCTTGCGCGGCCGCTCGATGCGCTCGATGCGCGCGACGGCTTTCTCGCGGCTCTTCACGGCGGTGGCCTTCGATGCCTTCGCGCGGAACCGCTCGATGAAGCGCTCCTGCCGGTCGATCTCGCGGTCCTGCCGCGACGCCGCTTTGTCGAGCTGCTGCAGCCTCGCCGCTTTCTGTTGCTGGAACTGCGTGTAGTTGCCGGTGTACGTCTCGACCATGCCGTCGCGCAGCTCGACGATCCGGTTCGCGACGCGATCGAGGAACTCCGCATCGTGCGTGACAATCAGCACGACGCCCTTGTACTTCGAGAGGTCGTCCGCCAGCCAGTCCTTGGCCGCGATGTCGAGGTGGTTCGTCGGCTCGTCGAGCAGCATGTGATCCGGCCGCCGCACAAGGATCTTCGCCAACGCGATGCGCATCTGCCAGCCACCGCTGAATGCGCCGCAGAGCTTGTCGCGATCCGTCGTCGCGAAGCCCAATCCATCGAGCACGCGGCCGATGCGCGTATCGATGCGATAGCCGTCCATTGCGTCGTACTCGTCGAACAGCCGTCCCTGCGTATCGATCAGCGTGTCCAGGTCGCCGTCGCCGCGCTCGATTCTGCCTGCGACTTCGTGCAGTTCGATGTCGATCGCCCGCGCTTCCGGAAACGCCTGCCACATCTCGTCGACGAGCGTGCGCTCCGCGTCGTGGCCGGCCTCCTGCTTGAGGTAGCCGAGCGTGCCGCCGCGATGGCCGCACGAACCGGTATCCGGCGCATCTTCGCCTGCGATCAGCCGCAGCAGCGTCGACTTGCCGGCGCCGTTCGGCCCGACGAGCCCGGCGCGCTCTCCCTCACTCACGATGAACGTGACCTCACGCAGCACGTCCAGGCTGCCGAACGTACGCGCGACGCGATCCGCATATAGCATGCCTCATAGTACCCGCCGCGCCGCCGCACGCCGACTGGACGCCCGGAGCGCGCGCCGGTACCATGACGAGTTAGTTTTCGTCCGCGATCGGCCGCCTCTGGCAGCCGCGCGATGTTGGAGGTACGCACCGTTGGCTCATTCGAAATCCGCGACCAAGCGCTTGCGCCAGGCCACCGCCGCCGCCGAGCGCAACAAGGCTGTCCGCAGCGAAACCCGCACCGCCGTCAAGACAGCGCGAGCCGCCATCGCGTCCGGCGTCGCCGATGAGGCGCAGGCCGCAATCCGCGCCGCTGAAGGCATCCTCGACCGCGCCGCCAAGCGCCGCGTCATCCACAAGAACGCCGCATCGCGCCACAAGTCGCGCCTGATGAAGCACGCGAATCACATCGCTGGCGGTGGCACCGTCGCCGAAGTGAAGCCCAAGAAGGTGAAGAAGGCGGCAGCCAAGGCGCCACCCAAGGCGAAGGCGGCGGCAAAGGCACCAGCGAAAGCCCCGGCCAAGCCGCGCGC
>JANXYW010000138.1 GCA_025355835.1 Chloroflexota bacterium | reverse complement strand
TCGATCACGGCGGTCTCGCCGAGATGCAGCTTCGTGCCGGGTGCGAGATCGAGGATCGCGAGGCCGCGCGTCGTGATGTTCTCGCCCATGTTGCCGGGCTCCACCGTGATGCCGAGCGGCGCCAGCTCGTCGAACAGCTCGGCGTGCATCAGGTGTACCTGACGCGCGTTCGGCAGATCCGGCGTCGCCGCCGCGCGGCTCCGATGCCGCACCGTCGCGCCGGCGTGATAGTCGCCCTCGACGCCGTGGTTCGCGACGAGCGTCACGCTCTCGCGCGGGATCTTCCCCACGCCGGGCGTCTCTTTGCTGTTGACGGAGGTGACGGTGGGTGTCGAGTTCACAGTTGTCAGTTCACAGTTCACAGTTCACAGTTTGCAGTTGACAGCTTGCCGCGGCGTTGCAGTTTAGCAAGCGAGCTCTGGCCTCTGCGTTAGACCAACTGCGAACTGCGAACTGCTAAGTGCTAACAGCTAACTGCTAACAGCCAAAACGAAGGGCGGCCGTTTCAACGGCCGCCCGTGGCGAGGTCGATGATGCCTGCCGGAATTAGGCGACTTCGGTCCTGGGGGCGCTGCTGGCGGCGGGCTTCGTCACTGCGGTCGTCGCCTTCGCGGCCTGCTCGGCGGCGCCTGTCGTCACGCGGGTGACGCCGGAGCGGACGCGCTCGGCGGTCGTGCTGACGAGGTCTCGCGTGGCCTCGACCGCTGCTTCGCCGGCGGCGCGCTGCGACTTGACGATCTTCTCGATCACTTCGCGGCCTTCGGTGCGCGACTCGGACAGTTCGTCGAACATCTGGCGGGCAAGCTCGAGCGCCCGGCCCTGGGCCTTGGTGGTCGACTCCATCATCGTGCGGTAAAAGGCGCCGATGTCGGTCGGGTCCGCAGCGAACGTGCGGCCAAGCTCGACGGCCTCGCGCTGGCCGCGCTGGGCCTCGGCGAGCAGGTTGTTCGAGACGCGGAAGCCGCGCTCGTTGCCGGCCTTGATCGCCTCGATGATGGCGTCGTAGCTCTCGGTCAGGGCCTCGAAGTACTTGTCAGCGGCTGTGTTCTTCGTCATGGTTCCGGTTCCTCCTGTGGGAAAATAGTCGGGTGTGGGACTTGCGTCACCTCGTTGATAGATGTAGATTACACATAGCGATAGAACGCTGTCAAGGGCGATTTGTATGAATGTTGACAGAGCCCTCGAAGACGCCGGCTCGGGGTGGCCGTAAACGAGACATAACACCCGGAACCGCGAATTAACACGCCGAACACATCCAGGCAGGGAGTACGTGATAGCATGGCCAAGAACAACGAACTGGAGCAGCAGTCCACGCCGGAACCGTTTCGGATGCACGGCGACCTCCTCACGACGACGCTGCTGGCGTTCCTGAGAAACCGGAATGCGTACGGATACCAACTCGCGCAGCAACTGGCTTCGGCAGGACTGCCGGCATTTGATTCCGGCACGGTGTACCGCTCGCTGCGGCAGCTCGAAAAGACCGGGCTCGTCTCGTCGTTCTGGGATACGTCCGAGTCCGGCCCTGCGCGGCGCATGTACTCGCTTGCGGCGGCAGGGGATCTGTTCCTGTCGAGCTGGATCGACGTGTTGGGCCGCTACCAGGCAGTCCTACAGAAAACGATCCAGGGCTTCGACCGCGTTGACGCAGTCGAGGAGTCGGAGCCACCACGCGCGGACAGCGCATAACCACAGCTATCGAGGGCGATCAGAAGCAAGGAGTGCAGTGATGGCAGAGAAGACAGAACAAGCAGGAAACCCCCTGGACACGTGGCGCCAGTTCATTACGGACTCGGAGCGCCAGTGGAACGGCTTCTTCAAAGATGTGCTCGGCACGGAGGGCTTCTCCAGCTCGATGAACGCCGCTGTCGAGGCGTCGCTGACGCTGCAGCGGCTCGTCGCCGACAACCTGGAGCGCTACTACACGACGTTCAACATCCCCACGCACAACGATCTCGTGGCGCTCGGCGAGCGGATGAAGGCGATCGAGGACACGCTGTCGCGGCTCGAAGTTGCGCTGGCGCAATCGAACCCGAAGCTCGCAGCGGTCGTACGTCCGGCGCCGCGCCGCAAGCCCGCCCGCACAAAGCGCCCGGCAGTCGCCGCCGCGCGATCGTCGAACGGCACGAAGTAATTCTGCTCCCGTGGCGCGGGCTTTTCAGCCCGCGTTCCTCGATGCGCACAGCCGTGACGCCGCGCGTTTCTACTCGCTCGCCTTCTCGACTACGCCGGTGTAGTGATCGAGCACGTGCTCTTAGCCAGCGGCGCCCGTCCTAACTCATCGCCCTCTGCTTTACGGCACGAAATTAGGGCGCGATCGTGATCGGTGCCGATGCCTTGTCGCTCCCACATGTCACGTCCACCGTTCCGACGCCCGTCGGGACGGTTTGTGCGCTGATCGGCCACGTCCAAGTCACGCTTCCGTCTGGGCTGGCCGTCATGGGCGAGAGTCCTGCGGACGTGCTTGCCTTGCCCGATGGATGCGTGTAAACGATCGAGCAAGACACGCCCGGCGTCGTGTGCATGGTAGCGCTAGCCGTCTTCCCGAGACTTCCCCCGGTGATCGTGAGCTTGCCATTCGTCGTTGTAACAGGCGTCGACGTTGGCAGAGCTGCCGGTACGGAGGAACCAACAATGGTGAACGTTGCATACGCCTTCTTCTGCCAGTGCACGAGACCGCTTTCGACGATGTTGTCCACAAACACGTACTTGCCTGGCGTCATGTTGACCGTAACCGACTCCGCCTTGCCCGGCGCCAGAATGCCGCCTTCGCCCGGCGATGTGACGCCAGGCGCGTCCTCGTTGAGTGACTTGTCCCGAGCGAGGGGCAGAGCATCCGGCGCGAGGTCGGTCTTCAGAATGATGAATTCGTGGCGATTGGCGGGCCCCGCGTTCTTGATGTTGAAGGTGATGGGTCCGGCCTTGGCGCTCGTCACGCTCGGGACGATGGTCCACTCGCTCAGCGTCACGTCAACTGTGGTCGTTGACGCGCCGGGAGCCGGCGTTGGGCCGCTGTCCGTCGCCGCTGGCGCCGCGTCCTCCGACTCGGCGAGCGTGGCAGCGGATGGAGTCTTCGCCAGCCCGGTCGCGGAAGCCGTAACCATCACGCCAATGGTGAGCGCCACCGTAGCAGCGGCGGCGCCCCATCCGATCGCCCGTGTGCGCCCTGTCGTCTCGGTCGCTGCGACGGTCGGGGTTCGGCCAGCGCGCTCGTCAGGCGCCAGAGGAATCTCGTCCTTCTTGGTCACCATCAGGTACACAACCGCAGCCAGAATTGCGCCGAGGAAGATGAAGCTGGTGACCGTCGAACCCAGCCCAAGGCCGCCGTCCACCGTGTCCTGCGAGAGAAAGTCCCCGATCGACGCTCCCAACGGGCGCGTGATGATGTAGGCCGCCCAGAATGTGGCCACGGCGTTCATGTCCAGTCCGAAGCGGGCGATGCCGATCACCGCGATGATGCCGACGAAAAGAAATACAGAGTTCAGATAGCCGATGTTGAACTGCTCCGCGACGAGATCACCGGCTGCCGTACCGAGCGCGAACGTGAACAGGATGGCCAGCCAGTAGAATCCCTCGCGCGTCATCGTGTGGATCGTGTGGATAGAAAGCGTCTTCTCGCTCGCGTACCAGGCCGCAAAGACCGTGGCCAGCGCGATGGCAAACAACACAGTTGACAGCTGAAGCGCGACGCCAAAGTTATCCGTGAGGTTGTCTGTGATCAGTGTGCCTACGACGCTGATCAGCACAACGGCGACCCAGTACACACCGGGAATGTACTTCCGCACCCTGAACTGGACGACCAGGACCGCCGCCAATATGGCGCCCACCACGTACGTCGTGTTCGTCAACCCGAACCCCAGATTGGTATT
>JANXYW010000128.1 GCA_025355835.1 Chloroflexota bacterium | reverse complement strand
GCCGTCGTTGACGACGGCGGGCGGGCCGAACTTCTTGTCCAGCACAACGTTGCGGCCGCGCGGCCCCAGCGTCACTTTCAGCGCATCAGCAAGCTGATCCACGCCCGCCTTCAGCGAACGCCGCGCCTCTTCATCGAATATTAGTTGCTTGGCCATGTGTCGGTCTCCTGGTCGCTAGTCTCTGGTCGCTGGGGGCGGCAAACGGCCGACCCAGATCCGTCGACTCTTCTTCCCGCATCGCGTGTGGATGTTGATGTGATCGCTTTCGTTCGTCACCAGAGACCAGCGACAAGCGACCACCCGACCACCCTGCTACTCGACCTTCGCGAGGACGTCCTTCTCGGCGAGGACGATCAGCTCTTCCTGGTCGATCTTCACTTCCTGGCCGGTGTACTTCGCGTACAGCACGCGGTCGCCGATCTTGACGTCCATCTGGACGCGCTTGCCGTTGTCATCGAGACGGCCGGGGCCGGCGGCGATGACCGTGCCCTGCTGGGGCTTCTCCTTCGCGGTGTCGGGAATGACGATGCCGCTCGCCAGCACCTCTTCCTGCACCTGGGGGCGGATGACGATGCGATCGTGCAGCGGCACGAGCTTCGTCGAGGGCGCCTTCGCCTTTGAGGCGACCTTCGCCTTCGAAGCGCCGTTCTTGGATATGGGCCTGGACTTGATCGCAGCCTTAGCCAACTGTATTCCTCCTGTGGATATTGATTCCGAATCTGAAGTTGGTGTCACCTTAGCACTCGTCACGGGAGAGTGCTAGTTGATGATACGGCAGGTCGTGGGGGTGTGCAAGGGAGTTTGTAGTTGGTAGTTCGTAGTTTGCAGTTCACGGTTCGCAATCCAGAAGTTCGCCGTTCACTGGTTCGGGCGTGTGAGGACTACTGTCATGCAGAGAGCTTGTGAAGAAATACCGATCGCGCTCGATTCGCGGCGTATCACAGATTCGAAATTCGACCAACCGAACTCAGTTTCGGAATAAACTCACAAGCTCTGAGCGAAGCGAAGCATCTTCGGAGTACGCCTGTGCTTCGTTGCCCACGACGAGGCCCCCGATTCGGGGGCCTTCTGCTATCCATCCAGCCCGAAAACTATGAACAGCAAGCCGAGGCCTATGAGAAGCACAGGTAGGAGCCATCGCAATAACTCGCGCTGTCTCTTGTAGGGAATCGCCGGAGCGCCGATCCGCTCTCCCCACTCGACCATCGGCCTCACGTGCTGATCGAGGTACCAATATAGGAGCCGAGGAAGGAAAAGCAGCGGTACTCCCACAGCTACCATTGCGGCACCGATCACGACCTGAATTTCGCGCTCACCCATCGGCCAAGGATACCCCGCGCAGGTTAGGAGTTTCGTAACGGCCTAGTTGTCACGCCTACACGGTTCCGTGTAACCTTCGCGCATGGCGAAGAAGCGACAGCCGGTGTGGGATGCGACCTCCGTGCGCGGGCTGCGGCGTCATCTCTCATTAACGCAGGATCAGCTCGCCGACGAACTCGGCGTGCGCCAGCAGACGATCAGCGAGTGGGAGACCGGCGCCTACCAGCCGCGCGGCGCCAGCACCCGCCTCCTCTCGATCATCGCTGACAAAGCCGACTACGAGTACGACGCAGGTAAGCCGTGAGCGCGACAACGCTGGTCATCGCGGACGAACGCGCGCACTACGAAGCAGACGCGATCACATCTCAAGAAGACCCGGACGCGTCATCGCCCGTCCAACCTCCAACATCCAACCTCCAACCTCCAACCCGCCTCACCGAGGCGCAACTTACGACCCTGTGGCGCGGCCGCCGCTTCCCGGACGGCGCGCTCGTCACACGCGCGGGCGTGCCGGTGCGCGTGATTTTTCAGGGGCGCGCAGGGCGCGGGCCAGGGCCGGATTTTCGCGGCGCCGTGATCGCCGGCCCGTCGGGCGTGCCGTTGCGCGGCGACGTCGAGCTGCATGTGCGCGCATCGCACTTCCGCGCGCACGGACACCACACCGACGCGGCGTATCGCAACGTCGTGCTGCACGTCGTCTTCGACGATGACGACGGTGCCGACACGGCGCTGCCCGGCGGCGGCGCGGCGCCGGTGATCGCGCTCGCGCCGTGGGTGGCACGCCGCGCCGACGAGCTGCAGCGCTGGCTCGAACGGCCGCTGCTCTGGCGCGAGCCGTGCCACGACGCCGTGATGCGCATGGGCGCCGACGGCGTAAGCGCCGCACTCGATGCGGAGGGCGACCGCCGCTTCGATGCGAAGGTCGCACGGATGCGGGAGACCGTGCGCGCGTCCGGCGTCGAAGCGGCGCTGTACGAAGGCCTGCTCGAAGCGCTGGGCTATGGCGGCAACGCGCCGCAGATGCTGGCGCTCGCGCGGCTGCTGCCGTGGGCGCGCCTCCGCGATCGATCCGGCGCACAGCCGCTCCCCACGGAAACGCTGCTGCTCGGTTCTGCGGGACTGCTGCCGTCGCAGCGCGATCATCGCGGGCCCGCCGAACCGTACGTCGATGCGCTCGAAGCAGGCTTCGCGCGAGCGCGGTTGCCATCGCTGCCGCCGGCCACGTGGAAACTCTGGGGCGTCCGCCCCGAGAACGCGCCCGCCCGCCGCGTCGCTGCCGCTGCTGCGCTGCTCGACCGTCTCGCCGATCCGGTCGCGTTGCTCACGATCGTCGACGCGACGACGGTCAACGAAGCGATCGCGCCGTTGGTTATCTCGGCGAGCGGCTACTGGCTGACGCATCACGATCTCTGCGCCGGCGCGTGCCGCTTGCCGCCGGCGTTCGTCGGGCGATCGCGGGCGCTGGAGATCATCATCAACGTCGTCCTGCCCGCCGCATGCGCATCCGCCGATCCCGCGGTGGGTGAGAAAGCACGCGCGCTGTACGCGCGGTTGCCGCGCCCGGCCGTCTACGGCGCGACGAAGTTCATCGAGGCGGCGCTGGCCTCCGAAGGTATCCGCGTGCCGGTGAACGCACGGCGCGCGCAAGGGCTCGTGGAGTTACAGCGCAACTGGTGCACACAGAACGGCTGTGGGAGATGCCGTCTGTCGGTATCCAGTCGTTCAGTCACTCAGTCTCTCGGTCACGCAGATGTCACCGAGCTGACAGAGCGACCGAATGACTGAAAGACTCAACTCGCAAACCGCATCCCCGGCTGTGGATCGAGATCCCAGCCCGCGGCGAGATCGGCGAAGCGATAGTGCGCGCAGGCGGCGATCATCGCGCCGTTGTCGGTGCAGAGCACCGGCGGCGGCACGTGGACGGGCAGCGGCGAACGCTCGATAAGCAGCTCGCGTAGCGGGCCGTTGGCGGCGACGCCG
>JANXYW010000095.1 GCA_025355835.1 Chloroflexota bacterium | reverse complement strand
GCGTATCAACGAGAGAACTCCCTACGACAACGATACTGCCCGACTTTACGCGGCTACCAACCACATCAAGCACGATACACCTCACGTGACCAACGCGACTCGCCGTTTGTCAAGGAAAGTGTGAGGATCAATGGCGCGTGCTAGTCTGTCAGCATGGTCAAACAGAGACCAGCCGTGTTGATCTTCGTGCTGGTGGCGGTCGTGGCGGTTGCGGCTCTTGTCGTTCATTTCGCGGAGCGTCGAAGCCCGCCCCCGAACGGCGCCGCTACAAAGATATCAACCATATCTCCAACACCGTCAGCCGTAGCGGAGACTGCGAACACACCGACGCCGCCGGTTGTGGTGATGGCCGCCGGCGATATTGCCTGTGGCATCGAAAGCCTGGGAGCCGCCTGCGCGCAACAACAGACATCGGATCTTGTCCTTGCGCAAGCACCGGATCACGTCTTGACGTTGGGGGACGACCAATACGAATGTGGGACCGCTGAGGACTTTGCGGCGTATTTCAATCCGACGTGGGGACGGTTCAAGGACAAGATTCGGCCCGCGATCGGGAACCATGAGTACCATGTAGGAACGGATACGGACGACAGCACCAATTGCGTCGGGGCGCCAGCCGGCGCTGGTGGCTACTTCTCGTACTTTGCCCAAGCCGCGTCACCCCTGGAACAGGGCTGCACAATCAAATGCAAAGGGTACTACAGCTGGGACGCCGGGGCGTGGCACATGATCGCCCTCAACGACCAGTGTTCGCACGTTGGCGGCTGCGACAAAGGATCACCCGAAGAGGTTTGGCTGCAGAACGACCTGGCTACACACAAGAACATGTGCACGCTGGCGTATTATCACGAGCCTCGCTGGAGTTCGGGCAGCCACGGCAGCATCCCGGCTTCAGGCGCGTTCTGGGATGACTTCTATACAGCTGGTGTCGACCTCGTCCTGAATGGGCACGACCACGACTATGAGCGCTTCGCCCCGCAGGATCCAACGGGCGCCGCCGATGCAGAACGAGGCGTACGTGAGTTCGTGGTTGGCACCGGAGGCCGTAACCATACTGGTCTCTCGAAGAGTGGCCGGATCGCGAACAGCGAGGCGTTTGAAGGCAAAACGTTTGGCGCCCTGAAACTGACCTTGAACGCTGATCGCTACGATTGGCAGTTTGTAGCGGCGGGTAGCAGCACGTTTCAGGACTCCGGTTCGGGGCGCTGCCACTGACGTGGTCAACATCGGCCGGAACTACAGCTAGCGGCCGATCCGGGTGACAATAACGTCGGGCCGGTCGTCCTCATCTTCGGCTGGTTCCGTTGACGATGCGCTCAGGTCACGCACGTATCGCAAATCGCCACGAACGTAGGTTTGGAGAAATGCGGTCACATATCGTGTAATCAGCTCGTGTGCTCGTTGTTGGGTAAACACCCGCGAGCAATCCACCTGGCACGCGTCCACGAACGAATCTTGTACGCCATCCGGAAAATGCACAATGTACGGATGAACGTCCGGACCTGCGTTCGCGAAGAGACGCCGCACCGCTGTGGGATCAGCGTCTGTTCCCGACCACATGATCATCGCTGGGATGCGACTGCTCGTCGCACTGACGATCTCCGCCGGATGCGCGCCAAGAACGACGACCGCGGCGGTATCGAGCCCTCCAGCCTGGTCGAATGGAGCCGCGGCAGCTGATGAAGCCGCAATCAGGGCGATCTTTGTCGTCCGCAAACTCGCACGGAGCAGCTGAGCCGTGGTGTTGTTCGATGTCGAGAGTCCTTCCCACATCTCTTCAAACCGCAATCCAGCGCCCGCTGTTTTTGAGTCGGTTGTAGTCCCGGAGACCACCACATAACCCCAGGAAGCGAGATGCTCCGCGAGATACGTGAAGCTCTTTCCCGAGCCGGCGTCACCAGGCGCCAGAAGGACGACCGGAAAGGGACCGGTGCGGACACCGGGCGTCTTCGGCATGGCCGACCCGGCGTGTGTCACGTCCGTGGGATACCAGGCAGCGATCTGCACCTCTGGTCTTAGAGCCGGAACCTCAACATATCCCACGCCGAATATTCCCGGCGATCCTGGATCGACGATAGCCCCAGCATCACTGATCGTCGGAGGATCCGTGGAGGACGAGGCGGCGGGCGTTCCCTTGCTATGGTCGCCGGAGCAGCCTGTGGTCCAGAAAACCATCAGAACCGCAGCAAGAGACCACATCCATCGGTTCGTGATCACGCCAAGTTCCTCCTGCAGAGTCTCGCTCTGAACCCGGGCTCCGATGTTGTGGCGCTCGTGTTCAGCGGCCTGGTGCGGTTGCCTGCGGATGGACCGCCCGAGCCCGATCTAGCGGAGCGCACGTGGCCGATCTCAAGCCGCACCCGATGTTCTAGAATCGGCACTTGCGCGGCATCCTTTCACCACGCCCGGGCATGACTTCCTGTTATGGCAAGCGATTTGACCGATCGTTAACAAAGACGGCGCGATTGGCCAACATTTGCTTGTCGCCCAGATTGTTAGAATGTGGCGGTCATGGCTAAGGCAGTACAAAGGAGGCAAGGATGCCGAATCTGTTTGCAGAAGCGAGCGCCGTAATCGACCGCTTGGTCCCGGCGTCAACGTCGCGCCGTCGAGAACTTCGGCTCAGTCGGTCTCGAGGCGCCAAGTTACAGAACATCACGGACTCCACGTTCTTGACACGCGAAGCCGGATCAAATGCCGCCCGCAGTTGGCCTACCTGCACGGCGTCGTCCGTGCGCGAAGCGGAAGCAGTCGCAGAGCGAGCGTGGCTCGCCGGCCGACGAACCGCGTGAGGTCGTCCGTCCTCCTCTCCTCCATGTAGCGCCGACCGCTCCATGGTCGATCGCGCAAGCACGGTTCTCGCCCCCAAAGCGCAGGCTTCGGATGCAAGGCACTCCTCCGCGTAGGCCAATGATTGCTGCCCGTAAGACCACTCCTCGTAACACCCTCGTAGCTCGACAACTAGCCCTCGACTGTTCGTTCTTGACGCCCCCACCCATACGATGAAGCGTTTGGGGGTTCAGCAGCGAGGCAGCTGGCCGATTTCTACTGTGGTCAGGCAGTCCCTTCTCGTTCGCACGACAGATTGACCGATTCAACGGTTGCCGCGCCAGACGCCCGAGCACTCGGGCGGCTGACACGCGCTCAACCCAGACGACGTGTGCGGAATGTCCGCCTGCAACGGCGGCCTCGCTCATCCATGTGACGAGTTCTCCGCGCGGAAAGGTCGAAGAAGATGACCCAACAAATCTCGCATCGAACCGTGCTCTTCGGAACGTTTCTTGGTCTCGCGATCATCCTGGCGATGACGTTGTGGACGCTGAGCGGATTTCGCGAAGCCACAGCGGGTGCGGCAACGTATACGGTGTTGCCTGTCGCGGACGGGTACGTCAACCAGCAGCAACCTTCAGCAACATTCGGCAGTTCGACCAGGCTGCGCGTAAATGGCGCCCCCATCATGCGCTCGTACGAGCGGTTCGATGTGCCTGCGCTCAACGGTCCGGTCAGCCGGGCCACGCTCCGCGTGTACGCCAATAGCAAATCGTCAGTGGGATACGATGTCGTAGGCGTTCCGGACAACGCCTGGACCGAGAACACACTCTCGTTCTCGAACGCCCCGGCGATGGGCTGGGGCGTCGTCGGGGCATCTGGTCCCTTCTCCGCCGGCATCTGGACCTCGGTAGATGTAACCGCGCTCGTGACGGGAAGCGGGCCACTTAGTCTCGCATTGATCACCAGCGGCAAGACCCAGCCGAGCCTGGGGAGCCGGGAGTCCGGCGCGACCAGCCCTCAGCTCATCGTGGAAACGGTCGCGCCAGGGCTCTCAGCTGCGGCGCTGACGGCGACCGCGTGGGCGGCCGTGCCCACCAATGAGACGGTCACACCGCTCACCCCGACGCCGACGCTCACGAGCACGGCCGTGGCGACAGCGACAGCGACAGCGACAGCGACAGCGACCCCCGGAATCATCTCCGATTCGACATTGCCACTTCGCGCCGCGTTCTACTACCCATGGTTCTCGCCGGCCTGGACGCAACTCGGCATCTTCCCGTACACCAAGTACACGCCGTCGCTCGGCTACTACGACGAACGCGACCTCAGCGTGATCCGCCAGCACATCCAAGCCATGCAGTACGGCAACATCAGCACGGGCATCGCCTCTTGGTGGGGACAGGGCCAGTACACGGACGCGCGTATCCCGGACCTGCTAGCCGCAAGCGCGGGCACCGGATTCCAGTGGTCGATCTACTACGAGCAAGAAAGCCAGGGCGACCCCAGCATCAGCCAGCTGACGGCAGATCTCACGTACCTGCGCGACCGTTACGCTTCGAGTCCGAACTACCTCCATCTCAACGGCAAGTTCGTCGTCTTCGTCTACGCCGACGCGGCCGACGCCTGCGCGATGGCAGACCGGTGGAAGCAGGCGAACACGGTCAACGCCTACATCGTTCTCAAAGTCTTTGCCGGATACAGGATCTGCGCGAGTCAGCCAGACGGCTGGCATCAATACGGGCCCGCCGTCGCCGCCGACAGCCAGGGCGCGTATTCTTACTCGATCAGCCCGGGATTCGACAAGGTCGGTGAGACGACACGCCTCGCGCGAGACCTCACACGCTGGCAGCAGAACGTAGCGGCTATGGCCGCCTCCGGCGCGTCCTTCCAGCTCGTCACCACATTCAACGAGTGGGGCGAAGGCACCGCCGTCGAAAGCGCAGCTGAGTGGGCAAGCCCCTCGGGATACGGCTCGTATTTCGATGCGCTCCACAACAGCCCGGTTCTTGGCTCAACGGGCCCAACCGCAACCGCCACGCGCACGGCAACGGCGTCGACCACGAACACGCCCACGCCGGCGCCGAGCTCCACCGCCACATCCGTACCGACGGCCAGCGCAACATCAACGCCACGCGCAACCACGACGTCGGCGCCAACAGCCAGCGCAACATCAGTGCCAAGCGCGACTCCTACGTCTGCGCCAACAGCCAGCGCAACATCAGTGCCAACCGCGACTCCTACGTCTGCGCCAACAGCCAGCGCAACATCAGTGCCAAGCGCGACTCCTACGTCTGCGCCGACTGCAAGTGCCACATCAGCGCCAAGCGCGACTCCTACGTCTGCGCCGACTGCAAGTGCCACATCAGTGCCAAGCGCAACGCCGACCTCGGTACCTTCTGCGACGCGCACCGCGACACCCACCTCGACAACGACGGCGACGCCCACCGCGTCCGGGCCTTGCGGAACGGCTGCCGTCGCGCCGTCCACGTACGCGCACATCATCTGGATCTGGATGGAGAACCACCGCTATGCGGACGTGGTCGGAAATGCTTCTGCGCCGTACACGTCTCAGCTCGTACATCAGTGCGGCGCTGCGACCAACTACGCCATCGTTGGCAGCCCGTCCCTGCCGAACTACATCGGCGCGACATCCGGAAGCACCTTCGGCATCGCCGACGACAATCCGCCGAGCTCGCACGTCCTGACGGGAGACAACCTCTTCCGGCAGGTGCGCACGGCCGGCATGACCGAGAAGAGCTATCAGGAGAGCATGCCCAGCAACTGCCTGCTCTCCAGCAGCGGCACCTACGCTGTGAAGCACAACCCGGAGGCGTACTACGCCGGCGGAAGCGACCGCACAGCCTGCCTGGCGAACAATGTGCCGATGGGTACAACGGCGGCGGGCAGCTTCCTGAACGACATCAACAACGGGACGCTGCCGAACTTCTCGTTCATCACGCCGAACCTCTGCAGCGACACGCATGACTGTTCCGTCGCGACCGGCGACAGCTGGCTTCAGTCGTGGGTGCCGAAGATCCTCGCCAGCTCGGCGTATCAGAGCGGGAATACCGCCCTGATCATCATGTGGGACGAATACACACCGATGCCGAACGTGATCATTACGCCGTCCACGCCGCCCGGTACGCTTTCCGGCACGGCCTTCAGCCACTACTCCTTGCTTCGCACGACGGAAGAGATGCTGGGAATTACGACCTTCCTCGGCGGTGCCAGCACCGCGACAAGCATGCGGGCCGCCTTCCGGATGTAGTGATCGTCTCACAAGCTCGGGCAATGCGCAGAGGACTCCCTTCGGGAGTCCTCTGCCATTTGAAATAGAGGATGGTCCGTAGAACTGCGACCGGCTCCGACGTGCGCCTCCCGCAATCCGCCAATCAGTTGACCGATTACTAGTGCGAATACCCGGCAGACCGCCCGTTTGTCTAGGGAAGATGCACAAAATTGACGCACTTGCATTGACGCAATTGACAACGCGTGTTTACATACGGATGTCGAACCCCGAACCAAGTGCATGGAGGCCGCGTTGGACTCGGCGAGCGGTAGATCGTCCGCACGGTCTTGGGTGCGGTCGTCCGCCGAAGCGCCCCTGCCGATGCCAACCGCGAGGAGGCTCACAGAGCGCCACAAGAGCTGTCACGTACAGAAAAGAGAGAGGCTCCGGATCGGATCGGGGGACCCTGCCGGAGCCTCAGTACCAGGCGCGTCGCTGCGCTCGGTTTCACAGTATGACGACGCGGGGCTGAAGACAGCAACGCGTTGTCAACCGTCGCAGACCTCGAGAGACTGCCATGTCTCACGAAGCAGTGACGGCAGCGTCCACAGTGGTTCCCCACGAAGGAAGCAGGCTCCGGGCACGGAGGCTTTGCTTTATATTCGAGCTTCGGGGGGCAAGGGTTGGCACTGCTACGGCGCACTCACAATGACGTTCATGAACGGCCCGTCCAACAACGCGGCGCGCAGGAGCCTGAAGCGCGCGCGGCGGCCGCACCCGAGCCCGCTCTCTCCATTATTGTCCCCACAAGGAACGAAGCCGCGAACGTTGGCGAGCTCGTCCGTCGCCTTCGCGCCACGCAGCTGAACGTTCCGATCGAAATCATCTTCGTCGACGACAGCGACGATGAAACGCCCGCCCGTATCAGCGCTGTGCCTTACGAACCTTCGAGCAACGTTATCCTCCTACATAGATCGGAGCACGAGCGCGCGGGCGGGCTCGGCGGCGCCGTTGTCGCAGGACTGCATCTTGCGCGCGCGCCCTGGGTCTGCGTGATAGACGGCGACTTGCAGCATCCACCCGAGGTTCTGGTTGACATCATGCGAAAGGCGGATCAGGGCGACTGCGACATCGTCGTTGCGAGTCGCTACTGCGCCAACGGCGATGGGCATCGCCTCGGGGCGTTGCGCCTGCTGCTGTCCCGCGCAACGACCCACCTCGCCAAGTTCGCATTCCCGTCTCGGCTCAAGGGCGTCACGGATCCGATGAGCGGCTTCTTCGCAGTGCGGCGCGCTGCGGTGACCGCCGAGGCACTCCGACCGCGCGGCTTCAAGATCCTGTTGGAGATCTTGGTACGCAACCCTTCGCTCCGTGCCACCGAAGTTCCCTTTGAATTCGGCGAACGCCACGCGGGCGCCAGCAAGGCTTCGATGCGCGAGGCGCTCCGATTCTGCGTCCTGCTGCTCGGGCTCCGCTTCGGCGATGGAAGTCGAAGAATCGGCCGCTTCGTGACCGTGGGTCTGTCCGGCTTGGTCGTGAACACGGCCGCCCTCGCGCTGTTCACCGAGTATGGCGGTTTGCATTACCTGTGGTCCGCCGTCCTCGCGACGCAAGCATCGACCGCATGGAACTTCGCGCTCACAGAGCTCTGGGTCTTCAAGAATCGGGAGCACGGGCGTCACGCGGTCCTCAGACTCGGTTCGTTTTGGGCCATGAACAACCTTGCTCTTTGGGTGCGCGGACCGGCGCTCTACCTGCTCACGTCCAGCCTCGGCCTTCACTACCTCCTATCGAACTTCATCACGCTGGGCGCCCTCACCGTTGTGCGGTATGCGTTCGCTGACACATGGATCTGGAAATCGGCCGAAGCTCGTACGAAAGCAGTGCGGCTCCACCTCTACAACATCCATGGCATCATCTCGGTCGCATCAGACGCCAGGCTCCCGGAGCTGGACAAGTTCCGGACGTCAGAGCTGCTTGATCCGCCTACGATCCGGGTTCGCATCGGCAAGGTGAACGCCGACGCAGACAGCACCCCGCCCGAAGGTACGCGCCGCACCTGTTACGACGAGGGCCTGGGGCCGTTTGGTTTCGGTATGAGCATCGAAGTCGGTGCGCAAACCGAGGTCGTCGCGAGCAGCCTCTTGAAGTTCTCACCGCACGTGCTCTACACGAACGTCGTCGAGCCGATCCTACGCTGGCGGTTTGTCGAACTGGGATACGCCCTCGTGCATGGCGCCTGCGTCTCCATCGACGGCCAGGCGTTCCTGATCACGGCCCGCACCGACACGGGCAAGACGACGACCATGCTTAAGCTGCTGGATGCACACCCATGGTCATTCCTGTCGGATGACCTGACCTTGATTACGCCTGAGGGTGCCGTTCTGATGTACCCGAAGCCCATGACGATAAGCCGTCACACCGTCCACGCCGTCAAGGCGCCACGGTTGACATGGCTGGAACGCCTAACGCTGATCCCGCAGAGTCGACTGCACTCGCGGTCAGGGCGCATATTCGCGATGTTCATCGCCCGCACGCACCTCCCGGTGGCGACCGTGAACACGATCGTCCAGATGCTCGTACCACCACCGAAATACCACGTGGATCGGCTCATCCCTGGAGTCGACGTTGCACCGACCGCGACCCTCGCCGGTCTCATGATCATCCAGCGAGGCGGGACGGGAGAAGAGCGCCTGCCGGAGTCCGAGGCGATTTCGATCCTCATGGAAAATTGCGAAGACGCGTACGGATTCCCGCCGTATCACACCATCGAGGACTTCCTGCACAGCTCGAATGGCGGCGACCTGCGAGCGATGGAACGCCGCTTCGTCACCGATGCGTTCAGCGGCAAGCCGGCAACCGTTCTGCGCAGCGAGACGATGGATTGGGCCGAGCGCCTTCCTGCCCTCGTCGACCACGTAATGGGCGTGCGATCGCTGAACGCCATGGACGCCGCCCCGGCGCGAAACGCCGCGCGCGAAGAACCGCATCCGGAAATGCCCGCCGTCATGGCGTTTCCGCTGGAATTGTCAGAGTAGGAATGCGGGGGTTGCGATCTACCAATGGCTGTAAGAACTGACGAACGCGTGCAGCAAACCGCACTGGTGAGCGTCTCCGGTCGGGTTGCGCCTGCGAGTGCAACACGACTGCGCGACGACGCGAAAACAAATGTCCTTTTCATCGCCGCACTCGTGGGGATAGCCGTCGCCGCGGTATTCGTGCGCGTTTGGCAGATCAACGCGCTAGGGTTCAACAGCGACGAATCGGTATATGCCGGACAGG
The DNA here is from genome assembly GCA_025355835.1 of Chloroflexota bacterium. Classification (GTDB taxonomy): domain Bacteria; phylum Chloroflexota; class Dehalococcoidia; order DSTF01; family JACRBR01; genus JANXYW01. The sequence goes on along the minus strand of JANXYW010000095.1, from coordinate 12,502 downwards.
CCGCGGCGATCGCCAACAACGCAGACCTGAAGCCGTTCTTCCCGATCTTTCGAGCGCACCCGCTTCTCTTCCAAACCGTACTTTCGCTGGGCTACCGCATGGGCGGGGGTGACCTTACCGCCCGCCTGCTCGCCGTCGCGACAGGACTCGCCACCGTCTACCTCGTGTTTGCGACAGCAAGGCTGCTGTACGGGCGGAAGGCTGGGCTGGCTGCGGCGCTCTTCATCGCGCTCATGCCATATCACGTCATCGTCACCAGGCAGGTCCTGCTGGACGGACCCATGGTCATGTTTGCGACGCTTAGCCTCTATGCGGTCGCTCGCTACTCGATGACCGGTCGCGCTACCTGGCTCTACGTCGCTGGCGGCGCCATCGGACTCACCGTCATCTCGAAAGAGACCGGGGCGCTGCTCTTGGGCTCGGTCTACGTGTTCCTTGCACTGTCGTCGTCTATTCGCGTCAGGGCGCGCGACATTGCGATCTCGCTTTTCGTCATGGTGATTGTCGTCGCCCCGTACCCGCTCGCGGTCTTGTTCTCGGGCAAGTCGAGTACGGGTCAGAACTACCTCGCCTGGCAGTTGTTCCGGCCGCCGAATCACGGACTCCTCTTCTACCCCACGAACGTGCCGGAGGCGATGGGCTATTTGGTCATCGTGGCCGCAATTGCCGGCTTCTGGCTGCACCGGCGCACAAGTTCATGGCGCGAGACATTGCTCATTGCATGGGTCGCCGTGCCTGTGGTGTTCTTTGAACTTTGGCCCGTGAAGGGTTTCCAGTATCTGCTGCCCGCCGCACCGGCCGTGGCAATACTGGCTGGGCGGGCCGTCGGCAGCTGGTCACCAAACGCCGCATTTCACGTGATGGGAATCTCGCTCAAGGCGGGCGGGTGCGCCGCGCTGGCTATGCTCATCATCACGGCATCGCTGATCCTTCCAGCTTGGCACGGCATCCAGCCCTCCGAGTCTGACGAGTTTCTCGCGGGGTCAGGCGGCGTTCCAGGAGGCCGGGAGGCTGGGCTTTGGGTCAATGCGAACGTTCCGGCCGGAGCTACCATGCTCGCGCTCGGTCCGTCCATGGCAAACATCATCCAGTTCTATGGACACCGCAAAGCCTATGGACTGTCGGTGAGCCCGAATCCGCAACATCGCAATCCGTCCTATGAAGCGGTCGCGAATCCCGACCGCGCGCTCCGTAACAACGATATCCAGTACGTCGTCTGGGATGCATTCTCCGCGTCGCGGTCCTCGTTCTTCTCGAACAGCCTGCTCCGATATGTAGCCCGCTATCACGGGACGGCCGTGCACCAGGAAAGCGTGCCTGCGCGAGATGCAGACGGCTCGACGATACAGAAGCCGGTCATCATCATCTACGAGGTTCGTCCATGAAACGGTTGTTACTGATCGCGCTGGCCGTCGCCTGCGGCTCGACCGTGTCGGCTGCCACCCACGCTGCGGCGGCGCCTGCCCGCGTCGACGCAACGACGCCAATTCAACATCTCGTCGTCCTGCTTCAGGAGAACCATACCTTCGACAACTACTTCGGGACGTTCCCGGGCGCCGATGGAATCCCCGCCGGCACATGCATGCCGGTTGACCCTTCGTCGCCATCGTCCTCGCAGTGCATCGCTCCGTTCCACATCGGAAGTAACGACGTCGCACTCGGGGATCTCGATCACAGCTCGGCGACCCACGCGAAGCAGTACAACGGCGGCGAGATGAACGGCTTTGTGGCCGCGCTGAACGAACGGCGTCAGGACGGCCGTCTGGCGATGGGGTACTACGACGACCGCGACCTGCCGTACTATTGGTACCTCGCCAAAAACTACGTGCTGTTCGATCGATTCTTCAGCTCCGCCAGCGACGGAAGCCCGAAGAACCACATGTACGCCGTCGCCGCTTCTACGTTGCTGAAGCGCTCCGCGCAAACAAGCGGCGGGACAGCGGCCTTGCGCCCGACCATCGACCAAACCGCACCGACCATCTTCGATCGGCTCGAAGAGCAAGGAATCTCCTGGAAGTTCTACGTCCAGAACTATGAACCTAAGCTCACCTATCGGACCGTCGACCAGTACCCTGGAAACCGCGCATCGCAGGTGATCTGGGTGCCGCTCCTGAACATCGATCGGTTTATCGATAATCCCAAACTGTCGAGCCATATCGTCGACAGCAGCGAGTACTACGAGGACCTGAAGAATGGAACGCTGCCGGCCGTGTCGTACTTTGCACCGTCGGGCGCAAGCGAGCACCCGCCGGGCAGCATCGCCTCAGGCGAACGAGCAGTGCGCGAGCTCATCAACGCGCTGTCGCGCAGCACGTCGTGGCCGACTTCCGCGTTCGTTCTGACGTACGACGACTGGGGCGGTTGGTACGATCACGTCGCTCCTCCGCAAGTCGATGCCGATGGATATGGGTTCCGGGTTCCAGCGCTCCTCATCAGTCCCTACTCCCGCGTCGGAACGATCGATCACACGCAGCTCGACTTCACGTCGATTCTACGGTTCATCGAGGACAACTACGGGCTCGCACCCCTGGCCCAACGCGATGCCGCCGCGGCCACCCTGGCGTCCGCGTTTGATTTCCAGGCTGCACCACGCCCCGCCTACTTCTGGTCCGACAACTCAACCGTGACCGTACTCGCCAAGAGTTCGCGCCGAACGCTGGTGTACGTCGCGTATGGTTCGGGGCTGGCTCTGGCGGGCGCAGTCTTGTTGACGCTGGTCGCGCTGGGAACGCTCCGAGCGCGGCGGTCGCGATCCTACCTCCACGACAGCAAGCAGGGAGGTGCGCTATGAGGCCGAAGCCGTCCTGGTTCTTCGCGGCCGTTGTCGTTGCGTTTGCTGCATCCCTGGGAACTATCGCGACCGTTCGCGCGCAAGAGTCGACGCTTCAGGAAACAATCACGACGGCGGACGCGCCCGTGCCCGTGCGAGTAGGTGATGCGCTCCAGGTCATCGTGCATCTCACAACTGCGGATGGCATCGCGATCGACAATCAGCCTGTGTTCGTCGCGGCCGGAACCATCGGCGGCGGCGAGCCGACCTCAGGCCGGGGGACAACGGACGAAACGGGCCAGGCGACCATCAGGCTACGCCTGCCGGTCGGCCGCATGACGTTCGTCGCGACGTACGAAGGATCCGTAACAAGGAAGCTCGCGCCGTCTCAGAGTACGCCAGCCACGCTCGAAGTGCTGGCACTTGTGGCGCCAACCTTGAGATTCGATCCGGTGCCCATCACCCCGCTGGGCGCGCGCCCGCGTCTGGTGCTACATGCGGAAGACGACGAGGGGCAGGCGGTCGGGGCACTCAATGTCCAGATCACGTTGGATGGCCAGCGAATCGGGACGATTCTCACAGACGAGAGCGGCCTCGGTGATATCGCGCTGAAGGCCAACCTGGTGGCCGGAACGTACAAAATCGTTGGGTCGTACGACGGCTCGTCATCCAGGAAGATCGCGGCGGCGACGGCCACAATGAGCGTTGATGTGGGCGTCGCCTGGCTACAGGTTCACACCGTGCCTGCCGTTCCGGGCGTCCGCTTTCAATTGACGGAACTACCCTCATCCGACCAGCCCGGTCAGGTGTATGCGTTCACCTCGGATGCCGACGGGTTGGCCTTCGTTGCCGTTCAATCACCGGGCGGTTACGCCTTGACCGCCGCCGCCGACCCCAATCAGGCGGCGTCCGGCCGTCGAGCCTTGTTCGCGCGCTGGTCCGACGATTACTTTGAGCCGAGTAGACTCATCTACATCAGTTCGAGCCTTCAGCTGGCCGCCGGTTTCGACATCGACTATCGCGTCAACCACGCATTTGTCGACCTCGCTCAAGAGCCTGTGGACCCAAGCCGCGTGACTTCAGTGACGCTTACAAACAGCTTGGGGGAAGAGACCAAGCTGACGGATAACCAGCCGGTATGGCTGCACGGTTCGCGTATCGTCCGACGGGCCAACGGTCTCGAGGATTCGAGGATCCTGTACTCCGTCAAGAACGTGATGATGGATGGGTCCAACGTCGTCAACAAGGACGAGCAGCGATTCTACCCGGAGCAAGACTTCCTACTACCGATCTCCGTTTCGCTCTTCTCGATGCACATCTCGACAAAGGATGCGCTGTTCGGGTTCTCCGTTGGCCGGGCGGTACACCTCCAATACCCGGACGGCCATACGGATCGCTTGCCGTTCGGGTCGAATCACGATCTCTCCCTCAGTTCCCTCCCTCGCGGCCCCTACAAACTGAAGGTTGACGGACTCGGTATCTCTTCTTCGCCATCCGTGGCCCTGTCCCGGAATCAGGAGGTAGAGGTGCGCGTCATCAGCTATCTGGACATTGCGCTGGTCGGCACGCTCGGCCTGGTGCTGGTCTTCGGGCTCCTCGCCGTCGGCAGGTGGCGGCTGTTGAACCGGCGACGCACGCGCCGAATTCCGCATGGCCTGTACAGCCTGGAACGGGACCTCCGATGACGACTGGGCGGCTTCGCGTCGTGCTCATGTGCGCACTGGTCTCCATCGCGTGTGCCGCGGCGCACACCTCACCAGCGGCGTTCGCGAGCACAGCCGTCAGCCGCCCCCCCGTTCTTGCCTACTACTACATCTGGTTCGACGAGACGTCGTGGGATCGGGCCAAGACCGATCATCCTGTCCTGGGGGATTACTCCAGCGACGATCCGGCCGTGATGCGACAACACATCATCTGGGCGAAGGAAGCCGGTATCGACGGGTTCATCGTGAGCTGGAAGAGTACGGCTCGCCTCAATTCGCGTCTTGAACAGTTGATGCGGTTGGCTGACGCCGAGAATTTCAAACTTGCCATCATCTACCAAGGGCTCGACTTCCAACGAAAGCCGCTCCCGGTGGACACGGTTGCGCGCGACCTCGATGTCTTTCTCACGGCGTACGCGTCGGATAATGCGTTCAAGATCTTCGATAAGCCGCTGGTGATCTGGTCCGGCACCTGGGAGTTCAGCGCGAGCGACATCGCTCGCGTGGCCGCGCCGCGCCGCGATCGCCTCTCGCTCTTGGCGTCCGAGAAGAACCTCACCGGGTACGAACGGCTCCGTGGCGATGTCGACGGTAACGCCTACTACTGGTCATCGGTCAACCCGGAGACATTTCCAGATTACTCCGGCAAGCTCCAGGCATTCGCCGCGTCGGTTCATGCGTCCGCGGGTATCTGGATCGCACCAGCCGCTCCGGGCTTCGACGCGCGTCTGCTCGGACGGACGACGGTCGTCTCCCGCGATGACGGTCAAACGCTGAGACGACAGATGGCAGCTGCCCGCGAAGCGGCGCCCGACGCGATCGGGCTCATCAGCTGGAACGAGTTCAGTGAGAACAGCCATATCGAACCGAGTGCACAGTACGGACGGCAGTATCTGGACATCGTCGCATCGACCATCCGTGCCGAACAGATGCCGGCGCAAGACGCCTCGGCAGACACCGGAGTCGACTCGAGCGCGCCCGGAGGCCGCTCATTCTCCAGCCGACTGCCGCTACTCGCGGCAATGTTCGTGGCTGGCGTCGCATGTCTCGCCCTGATCAGCCGCCGTACGTTTCGAACGAGATTCGGGCTCGACAAGACGGTGCGCGGCTCATGAGATCACGACTTCACGAAGACACTTCGAAAGACCTACAGGAGTTGTGCCCGGGCTGTGCACGCGAGGTGAAGAGAACGAGCTGCGCAGTCTGCGGCCGCGAAACGTCTCATTCTGCCGACCAATCCGAACTGGTTCCGCCGGGGCTCTTCGACGGTGCGCTCGAGGGAGTCGCGCTCTTGAAGGACGATTCGGCCAGCAGGCGGCAGCATAACCGTCGCACCGTCGAAACCATTCTCAAGACGTACTCGGCGGAAGAGGTCAACTGGAGCGCGGTCGCAGGTCTCCTCGGGATATCGCGGCAAGCCGTCCACCAGATCAAGCGGCGACTGATGGCGCCTACGAGGCCCTCGCAATCGACGGCGCGGGAGATCAATGCCGTACCCTTGCATAGTCGTCCGCTGGCGCTGCGAGCCGCGCGGACGCGGATGCCGACGACAACAGCAATCATCCTTGCAGGCGGGTCGGGTACACGCCTTCGTCCCCTCACGTTGTCCTGTCGCAAGGAGTTGATTCCGCTCCTGAATCAGCCTCTCCTTGCGTATCGCCTGCACAATCTGCGGGAGCACGGCGTCAGAGAAGTAATACTTGCCTGTTCCCAGGGCACGCGCGAGATCGAAGAAGAATTTGGAGATGGCGCTCAGTTCGGACTCAACCTGCGCTACAGCTACGAGGACCGGCCGCTCGGATCTGGTCGCGCCATCAAACACGCCGCGCGCGCGCTTGGCGCGACGGGGACACTCGTCGTCTGCAACGGAGACATCCTCACGAACATCAACCTTCGCGCGATGCTGCGGTCCCATCACGAGACTCGCGCCAGTATCAGCCTTTCGCTGAAACCAGTCGATGACCCGTGGCACTTCGGAGTCGTGCGTGCGCTGGGCGACCTCAAGATCTGCGAGTTCGTCGAGAAACCCACCCCAGGCAGCGAGCCGAGCAATCTCGTCAACGCTGGTACGTGGCTATGGGAACCGGAAGTGCTGGATCGTATTCCAGATGACGAGTCCGCGATTCGGGATGGTTTCGCGGAGCGAATCCTGTTTCCAGGCGTGATCCAGGAAGGTCTGCGGGTGCAGGGGTTTATCGAGGACGGGCTCTGGGTCGATGTCGGATCGCCTGAACGTTACCTTCGAGCCACGGAACTCCTGATGTCAAGTAGGCCTAATGTGCATACTCGGACGACCGGCGGCGCGACGGGCGTGCAGTACGTGGGCAAGTCGGTTATCGGAGAACACGTGCAGATGGGCGAGGGGGTTCGCATTATCGGACCGTCGGTCATAGGCGACGGTTGCGTCATCGGCAGTGGATCGATCATCGATCGTTCCGTGCTTTGGGAGAACGTTCGGGTCGGAGCCGGCACGCAGTTCGTTGGCAGCATCGCAGCGAACGACGCGTTTGTCGGCGACCGCGCATCCGTCATAGATGCCGTGCTTGGCAACGGCGCTCGGATTGGTGATGACGTCCATCTCGATGTCGGCGCACGGATGCAGCCGGGCGAAGCCATTCGTGGAACGCTCGTCCGCAAATTTGGCAGTGCCCAGAGAGTCTAGGAATGCATAGGGATCACATGAGACTCGTCGTCGCCGCACCGTTGTTGATGCTGATGTTCGCCGCCTGCGGTGGCGGATCGGCCCGCTCTACTGAGAACAAGAACGCACCAACCGGCCCGGACGACGTCTACTCGTTCTGCTTCGATGAAGGAAAAGCCGCCGGTGACAAGGTCACGCCAAACGGTTGGGGTCCGTCGCCCGAGTACACGCGCTTCGTGAACCTGCTTGATTCGTTTAGCGGTTCGCTCTTGCCCGCATCAGACGTCTCCGTGGCGGATTGGTACCAGACGGAGTATCAATCGTTGACCGGGAACGCAGCATGGGGCAATGCAGAATCTCGCGCCGCGTTCGAGCGTGCTTCAAAGGACTGCTCCAGCCGTTACAAAGTTGACGGCGCGGGACAGGCGAGCGCGCTCGCGCCGGCTCCCGGGACACGACAGCAGACCGTCTGTGTCGCGCAGGCCGCGCACGACGCGGAGATGCAGTTTGGCACGGAAAGCCTGGCGTACACGCCCGCGTATCTCGCGTACGTGCACGACCACGCAGAAGAGGACGACCCGCAAACCTATCTTGAGATCGAGGCGGAGTACGCACAGTCGACGAGCCTGTCCCCGTTTGCCCGGCCGGACGCCTCGGCCGCCTTCCGAGAGCGTGCGTCGTCATGCTGAATCCTTCCGTACAACCACGAGACGCGGGACTGCCCGGGCGAACGAATCCCAAGTTGCGACGGCCGAAACGCCCGTCATGAAAGATGACCAGGGATGAGTCGCATTAGCACTCGCATCGTCCGATCACGAGCGCTGGCGTTGGCGATGATTGCGCTGTCCGCAGTTGCCGTCGTGCTGTTCGCCGTCACGCAGGCGCAAGCGACGACGAGCGGTGACGGCACGATGACCGTGAGCCCCGGCAGTGCGATCGCCGGTTCGACTGGCAACGGCTTCACGTTCACGTTCCAGGCAGCCGGATCCTTTGGTGCGGGTTCACAGGTCACCCTCGCCGTGCCGGCCGGATGGACCGCGCCGCAGTCGAGCGCGAGTGCCAGCCCGGGATTCGTCTCCGTCAACAAAGGGGGGTGCAACTCTGCCACCCTCGCTTCGATCAGCGGCTCCGGTCCATGGACTATCGCCGTAGACATTAGCTGCAAGCAAACCAGAAGCTTTTCGATCACCTACGCCGGCGGCGGCGCCAAAGTCACTGCGCCTGCCGTCACTGGAACGACAACGTTCCAGACTGCGTCGCGCGCGGGTGCCACCGGCGCACCGGTGAACCTGACGGCCGGCAGTCCTACGATCATCGTGCTGCCTGGTCCGGCGACGCAACTTGTGTTCAGCGCCAGCCCTGCGAGCGCGACGGGAGGCGTGGCGTTTGCGCCGCAGCCCATCATCACCGTCAAGGACGCCCTCGGCAACACCGTGACGACGGACAACACATCGCAAATCTCGCTGGCGATTGTTGCGGGTACAGGGACGGCCGGGGCGGCGCTGACCTGCGCGGCGAACCCGAAGTCCGTCACCGCCGGCGTCGCGACGTTCAGCGGCTGTCGTATCAACAAGGCCGGAACCGGCTATCGCCTGAATGCCACGAAGGTAGGCGGCGGTTTAACCGTTCCGACGACGGCCGCGTTCGACATCGCGACCGGAACGGCGACCATGCTCGCTTTCACAGCGAGCCCGGGCAACTCAGCCGCCGGAGTGGCCTTTGCCACGCAGCCGGTCATCGCCGTCCAGGACGCTGGCGGGAACGTCGTGAACACGAGCGTTCCCGTCGTGCTGTCGATTGGGGCGAATCCAGGCGGCGGCACGCTCAGCGGCACGGGGACGGTCAACGCCGTCAACGGCGTCGCAACCTTCAGCGGATTGTCCATCAACAAGGCGGGTAACGGCTATACGCTCTCGGCGTCCAGCACGGCGCTCACCGCCGGAACCAGCGCCGCCTTCAACATCGTTGTGCTGCCGACGAAAGTCGTCTTTGGCGTCCAACCGTCCAGTGCGCCCATGGGCGTTGCGATCGCACCGCCGGTCACCGTCCAGGTACAGGACGCGCTTGGCGCTGTGATCACGTCGAGCAGCGCGCTCATCACCATCGCAATCGCGAATAACACCGGAGGCGCGACGCTCAGCGGCACCACATCGGCGCAGGCCGTCAACGGCATCGCAACATTTGCCAATCTCTTGCTCGACAAGCCGGGAACGGGCTACTCACTTGGGGCAGCCAGCGCCGGATTGGCGCCCGCGACGAGTTCCACCTTTCGTATCGATCCAGTGATCGCGACGGCGGGCGACATCGCCTGCGATCCACTGAACTCGAATTTCAATGCGGGCGCCGGCACAGCCAACTCGTGCCGGCATTTGGCTACGTCCGACTTGCTTCTCAGCACACCTCTGGCGGCGGTACTCCCGCTGGGTGACAACCAGTACTACTGTGGCGGCGCCGGTGCGTTCGCAGGGTCGTACGACCCGGCCTGGGGACGAGTGAAGTCGATCACGCGCCCCGCCGTTGGGAACCATGAGTATCTGACACACAGCGGGACGAGCGGCGCCACGGGTTGCGACGTCTCCAACCTCAACGCGGCCGGGTACTACAGCTATTTCGGCGCTGCTGCGGGTGACCCGGCGCAAGGCTACTACAGCTACGACGTCGGTACCTGGCACATCATCGCGCTCAACACGCAATGCACTTCGGCCGGCGGTTGTGGACCGACGAGCCCGCAGGCGCTCTGGCTGCAGGCCGACCTTGCGGCACACCAGAACTACTGCACGATGGCGTACTTCCACATTCCGTTGTTCAGCTCGGGCGGCCGCGCCGCGCAGAACGCCAAAACGTTCTGGGACATCCTCTATAACGCGGATGCCGACCTCGTCCTGACGAGCCACGATCACCTCTACGAGCGCTTCGGCCCGCAGACGTCGGCCGGCGTTCTCGACACGGCGCGCGGCATGCGCGAATTCGTCGTCGGCACGGGCGGCGCCAACCACACATCGTTCACGACTACCATCTTCCCGAACAGCGAGGTCCGCAACGACCAGACGTTCGGCATCCTCAAGCTCACGCTGCACCCGGATAGCTACGATTGGAACTTCGTGCCCGAGGCGGGGCAGGTCTTCACCGACACTGGAAATACAGCCTGCCATGGTGGAACCCCCCCAGACACAAGTCCGCCGACGGTTCCGGGAAATCTGACGGCAACGGCTATCGGACCCGCACGCGTCGATCTCACGTGGACGGCGAGCACGGACGACCTGGCGATGGGCGGGTACAACGTCTTCCGCGACGGCGCGAAGATCGGCACCTCGGCCAGCGCCGCGTACTCCGACGCGACCGCACCATCAGGCGCACTTCACAGCTACTACGTCGTGGCCTTCGATGCGGCCGGCAACCTTTCAGCAGCGTCGAATACCGCGCAAGCGACGACGCCACCGGACGTGTCATCGCCGACGATCCCGGCCAACCTCGTCGCCAACTTTGGTGGCGCCGACAAGATCAAGTTGACCTGGACGCCAAGTACCGACGACGGGTACGTCGCCGGGTACCGCGTGTTCAGGAGCGGCGTACAGATCGCGACGCCGGCGGATACCACGTACACGGATACCGGACTCCTGCCGACGACGACCTACTCCTACACCGTGCTCGCGTACGACGGGGCCGGTAAGCCCTCGGCGCAGTCCGCGCCCGCATCTGCGACCACGCTCGCGCCGCCGATTACGCTCACGTTCGCGCCCATCGCGGACGCCTACGTGAGTGAATCAAGTCCGACAACGAACTTCGGCTTATCCACCACCCTGAGAACCGACGGCTCTCCGGCACTCAACAGCTACTTGAAGTTCAATGTCCAGGGAACAGGATTGATTCAGCAGGCCACGCTGCGCGTCTTCGCGAACAGCAGCCAGAACTCCGGCCACGACGTGCACGGTGTGGCGGACAACACGTGGAGCGAGGGCGCGATCACGTTCGCAACCGCGCCCCCGATCAACCCGACGATCGCAGGTTCTAGTGATGACGTGATCGTCGCCGGCACATGGACGGAGGCGGACGTTACCTCGCTCGTCTCGAGCGACGGAACCATAAGCCTTGCGCTCACCACGCCGGGGACCGTCTCGCTCAGCATGGCCAGCCGCGAATCGGGAGCGAACGCCCCGCAACTCGTGGTCGTTACCTCGCTGTTTCCGCCGCCGCCCACAGCAACACCGACCGCGACCGTTACTTCTACCGCTACGCCGACACAGACCAGTACACCCACCGACACGCCCACGCCGACACAGACCAATACACCCACCAACACGGCCACGCCGACGCAGACCGGTACACCCACTGACACGTCCACGTCGACGGGTACGCCCACCGACACGCCGACGCCGACACAGACCAGCACGCCCACCGACACGGCCACGCCGACACAGACCAGCACGGCCACCGACACGCCTACACCTCCGGCTACGCCCACCGACACGGCCACGCCGACACAGACCGGTACGCCCACCGACACCGCCACGTCGACACAGACCAGTACGCCAACCAATACGCCGGCGCCGACGAATACCTTCACGAACACGCCTACAGCGACGCTCACGCCGACTCCGACCAACACGCCCGCGCCGACGAATACACCGACGCCGACCAACACGCCCGTAACCGTTACGTTCGTGCCAAGCGCGGACGCCTATGTGACCGAGGGCACAACGACGAACACCGGCACCGGCTTGACGCTGCGCGTCGACGCTTCCCCGATCGTCAGGAGCTACCTGCGGTTCAACGTGCAGGGGATTTCCGGTGGCGTCAGCCGGGTCATGCTCCGGGTCTTCGCGAACAGCAGCCAGAGCGTGGGCTATGAGGTCCACGGCGTGACGGACACGTCCTGGAGTGAGACGGCGATCACGTTCGCGAACGCCCCGCCCTTCGCTATATCAACCGGTTCGTCCGGCCCCGTGAGCACAGGCACCTGGACGACGGTCGACGTGACACCGCTTGTGACGGGGAACGGGCTCGTAAGTCTGGCCCTCATGACGTCGAGCACGACGGCGCTGAGCCTCGCCAGCCGGGAGTCCGGGGCCAACGCTCCGCAGCTCCTGGTCACAACGCTCGGTCCATGAGGCGTTACCCACAAGGTCCCAGGCCCGAAGCGTATCGGCGCCGCGGGATCGCGCGCGGGGTAGTTGACGGCTTGGTGGTGGGCGTCGCCGTCCTCGCGTCATTGGTCTCGCTGGGGTGCGCAAGAGAGAGCCATCGTTCTACAACCACGACACCAGCGCAACCAGCGGCGACGGCAGTAAGGTCGACATTGCCGCTTCGCGCGGCGTTCTACTACCCGTGGTTCTCGCCGGCCTGGACGCAGCTCGGCATCTACCCGTACACCAAGTACACACCATCGCT
>JANXYW010000423.1 GCA_025355835.1 Chloroflexota bacterium | reverse complement strand
GTCTTCATCGCTGGTCTCCCTTGCTGATCAATAGTCGCTCGGGTGATTTAACCACGAAGGGCACGAAGGAGCACGAAGGTTGGGGACGGGCCGCGGGCCGGCTGTGGAGTCGCCTGCCTAACGTCGCGGCCGAGCCCTTTGCGCGAGCATGCTCAAGAGAAAGCCGTCAACGATGCAAAGGACGACGCCAACGTTGCGGATCGTCGTATCTCCCATAAACGCTCCGGCGCCCAAGATTGCGCACGCCGCGACCCAGCCACCACCCAAGACGACCCATCGCGCCTTCACAGAAGCAACCCAGCGGCGACGACCGCCACGATGACCAGCATCATTGCGCCGATCAACCGAATGTAACCGTCACTCGGATTCGCGGGACCGATTTCCGATGCGGGTCTTCCCCTCTTGCCGACGACAATTCTTCGTGCGAGAGCGGGCGCGAAAAATGCCAGAATCGCGTTGCCGCCCAAGAACATGATGATGATGAGCGGAGCCACGGTGTTCACGATCCCTAGCAAGGCGACCATCACGACTTCACCAACTGCCGCAGCACGAAGGGGAGGATGCCGCCGTGGTTGTAGTAGTCGACTTCTACCGGCGTGTCGATGCGGCAGATGGCGGTGAAGGTTCTCTCCGCGCCGTCGTCGGCGCGCGCGCGGACGATGAGACGCTTGCCGGGCGTGACGCCGCTGCCGACGCCTTCGATGTCGTAGCGCTCAAGGCCGGTGAGGCCGAGCGTTTCGCGATCCTGACCGGGCTCGAACTGCAGCGGCAGGACGCCCATGCCGATGAGGTTGCTGCGGTGGATGCGCTCGTAGCTCTTGGCGATAACGGCGCTGACGCCGAGCAGCGCCGTGCCCTTCGCCGCCCAGTCGCGCGATGATCCGGTGCCGTACTCGGCGCCGGTGATGATGATCAGCGGCACGTGCTCATCGCGATACTTCTCCGACGCGTCGAAAATCGGCATCACTTCGCCGTCGGGAAGATGCTTCGTGAATCCGCCTTCGGTGGCGGGCGCGAGGAAGTTGCGCAGGCGGACGTTGCCGAACGTGCCACGCACCATCACCTCGTGATTGCCGCGGCGCGTGCCGTACGAGTTGAAGTCCTCGGGCGCGACCTCGAGCTGCATCAGGTACTTGCCGGCGGGCGTGTTCTTCGGGATCGCACCCGCGGGCGAGATGTGATCCGTCGTCACGGAATCGCCGAGCACGGCGAGCACGCGCGCGCCACGCACATCAGCGGGCGGCGGCGGTTCGATGGGCATGCCGTCGAAGTACGGCGGGCGCTTGATGTACGTCGACTCCGGATCCCATTCGTAGCGCTCGCCCTTCGGGATGTCGAGCGCGCGCCAGTTGTCCTCGCCTTCGAAGACGTAGCGGTACTTCTCGCGAAACATCTCCGACTTCACGGACGCGCGCACTGCGGCCTGCACATCGGCCTGCGACGGCCAGATATCGCGCAGGTACACGGCCTTACCGTCTTTGCCGATACCAAGCGGCTCGTTGTGCAGATCGATATCCATCGTGCCGGCGAGCGCGTACGCGACGACCAGCGGCGGTGACGCGAGGTAGTTCGCCTTCACTTCCTGCTGCACGCGGCCCTCGAAGTTGCGGTTGCCGGACAGCACCGCGGCGGCAATGAGGTTGCTGTCGCGAATCGCATCGGAGATATGCGGCGGGAGCGGGCCGGAGTTGCCGATGCACGTCGTGCAGCCGTAGCCGACAAGATAGAAGCCGAGCGCTTCGAGCGACGGCGTCAATCCCGCCTCGTCCAGATAGTCGGTAACAACTTTCGAGCCCGGTGCGAGGCTGGTCTTCACCCACGGCTTCGACGTGAGCCCGCGCGCGACGGCGTTCTTTGCGAGCAATCCGGCAGCGATCATCACCTGCGGGTTCGACGTGTTCGTGCACGACGTGATCGCGGCGATGACGATCGCGCCGTGCGTGAGATGGAACGATTGCGCGCCGTCGCTGCATGCGACCGGCGCGAACGGACTCGGCATTGCCTGGCCGATCGCGCCACCCTCGGCGACCCACGCGCTCAACCGTTGCGGATCGACGTTTGGCGACTGCCCGTCGATCATTGACGCGAGGCTCTTGCGCCATTCGCTTTTCGCGTCGGCGACGCGCACCCGATCCTGCGGGCGTTTCGGCCCGGCGATGCTCGACTCGACATCGCCGAGATCGAGGTGCAGCGTGTCGGTGAACAGCGGCTCCGGCGTATCGTCGGTGCGGAAGATGCCCTGCGCCTTCGTGTACGCCTCTGCGAGCTGCACGAGCGGCTCGGGGCGGCCGGTGAAGCGCATGAAGGCGATGGTCTCAGCGTCGCACGGGAAGAAGCCCATCGTCGCGCCGTACTCCGGCGCCATGTTGGCGATCGTCGCGCGATCGGGCAGCGGCAGCGACGAGAGGCCGCTGCCGTAGAACTCGACGAACTTGCCAACGACGCCCTTCGCGCGCAGCATCTGCGTCACGACGAGGACGAGGTCAGTCGCGGTCGCTCCCTCGCGTAGCGCGCCCGTAAACTTGAAGCCGATCACTTCGGGCGTGAGCATGGGCATCGGCTGGCCGAGCATGGCCGCCTCCGCCTCGATGCCACCGACGCCCCAGCCGAGCACGCTGAGTCCGTTGATCATCGTCGTGTGTGAGTCCGTGCCGACGACGGTGTCGGGATACGCGACGGTCGCGCCATCCTCTTGCTTCTCAAAGACAACACTCGCCAGGTATTCGAGGTTCACCTGGTGGACAATGCCGGTATCGGGCGGGACGACGCGGAAATTGTCGAAGGCGTCTTGTCCCCAGCGCAGAAACAGGTAGCGTTCGCGGTTGCGCTCCATCTCGAGCTGTGCGTTGAAGGCGAACGCCCCGGCCGTGCCGAATTGATCGACCTGCACCGAATGGTCGATGACGAGATCCGATTGCTGCAACGGATTAATGCGGTGCGGGTCGCCACCGAGATCGCGAATGGCGTCGCGCATCGCCGCCAGATCGACGATGCACGGAACGCCGGTGAAGTCCTGCAGGAGGACGCGCGCAGGGCGGAACTGCAGCTCCTTCTCGGCGGGCGCCTTCGGATCCCAAGCGGCGAGCGCGGCGACATCGTCCTTCGTGACCGATCGCCCGTCCTCGTTCCGGAGCAAGTTTTCGAGCAGGATCTTCAGCGAGAACGGCAGCCGTGCGACGTGGCCGATGCCTGCCTTCTCGAGAGCATCGAGGCGATAGATGTCGACGCTGCGCGCGCCCACGCTGAGGGCGGCGCGGCTGTGGAAGCTATCTGTCGAGAGGGGCATATCGCGCTCCTTCGTGGGTCTGCTGCTGGCAAACGCGGTGCCGCCGGGCCGTTCGATCCTGCGCGGCACCCTCATTGTAAGGCGGGAGGGGCGTACGTGGCGGTGGCCGCGATAGATGCAAAACGCAGATTCAGAACCGGTTTGCGAAGTCGGCGAATTTGGGGGGTTGAAATGCCGCCGCGATTACCGCATGATGGGCATGGGTGAAGACGATAACACGTTAGGTAATTCACGCAATAGGGTTCACATGACCAGCCCCACCGCCCCTCAGACCGCGATTGGCCCGGAAGGCGCTCAGCATGCCTCGTGGAGCTTCCTGACGAACTACGCCATCGTCCTCGTATACGTGGCGCTGCATCCGGAGTCCACCGTCCGCACGATCGCCGTCGATGTCGGCGTGACGGAGCGCGCGGCGCTTTCGATCCTGCGCGATCTCGATGACGAATTCATCATACGGCGCACGCGCAACGGCCGCCGCAACACCTACTCGGTTGATTTTAGCCGCCTGGCTTCGATGCGGCGTGGCGGCCGCGAGACCACCAACCCGTTGACGCCGCGGCTCTTCCAGGATGTCGTGATCAGAACGCTCTTCGACATTGCCCAAGCGCGCCAGGCGACGGCGCCGCACACACCGCCGCGCGCCGACAGCGAAGAGGACACATCGGCGAGGGCGGGAACGTGGGGCTTTTTCACGAACCACCTACTGATCCTTCTCGCCGTCGCGGGCGATGGTTCGCAGACGGTGCGTGAGTTGGCCGTGAAAGCCGAGATTACGGAGCGCGCCGCCGTCTCGATTCTCAATCAGTTGCGTGCGGAAGGCGTTCTGGGCGGCGTTCGCGAAGGCAGGCGCAATACCTACACGATCGATTTCGAGGCGTTCCGCGAGTTCCGCGGCTGGTTCTTCGAGAGCTGGGAGATTCCGCGGCAGCTGATCGATGTTGCAGCGAAGGGCATCCAGATGCTCGCGCAGAAGCCGCGCTGACGATCGCCTAGCCCGCCGCGTCGTGCGGCGCGAGCAGAATGATTCGAGGACTGAGTTGACTGCCGAGGTCGCATCCCGCAGAGGCGACACACCGCACGCGGCTCCGCGCCCGACGTGGAGCTTCCTCACCAATCATCCCGTCATACTCATCTACGTCACGCAACATCCGGAATCGACCGTGCGCTCGACGGCCGTCGGCGTTAGGCTGACGGAGCGTGCGACGTTGGCGATCCTGCGCGATCTGGACGATGAGCTGCTTGTCGAGCGGCACCGGAGCGGGCGCCGCACGACGTACGTCGTGCGCTACGAGCGCCTCGTCGGCATGACCGGCGCCGGCTCGCCGACGAACGCCGCCGTCGAAGCGGTCGTGCGGGCACTGATCTCGATCTCGCCCGAAGCACTCGCGGCCAGCAAGAAGCGTCGGCCGGTGAGCGCGTCCGACAGCGCGCCGCGTGTCGGTTCGTGGGGATTCTTCACGAACCATATGGCGCTGCTTATCTCGATCGCTCGCGCGCCGACGATGACCGTACGCGAGTTGGCGATCGCGACGAAGATCACGGAGCGCGCCGTAATGAGCATCCTCAACCAGTTGGAAGCGGAGAAGATCATCGTGCGCCATCGCGAAGGGCGGCGGAACCGCTACACCGTCGATCTCGACGCGTTTCGCGCGTTCCGCGGCTGGTCGTACGACACCTGGGCCATGCCGGCGCCGCTCATCGATGTTGCGGCGCGCGGCATCCGCGCGATCGGGCGGGGGTAGCGGTCGCGACAAACGATTCGGCGCGCGCAATCGAACAGGGCGGACACACAGGTCCGCCCCTACAGTGTTCATTCAGGTGCAATGACTGTTCGCCAACCAGGACGTTCTCTGTCCGATCCCCGCTCCACGACGTGGAGAGGGGTGGCCGGAGGCCGGGGTGAGGTGCTCGCCTGGCTCCAGCAGTCAGCGGGCGCAAAACGAACGGGCACACAGCCGTGCGCCCCTACGGATCATGTTGCCGCGCGGCCGTGCGCTTCTACTCGCGCCGTAGGGCTTCGATGGGGTCGAGGCGGGCGGCGCGCCAGGCGGGGTAGACGCCGAAGACAAGACCCGTGACCGCCGACATGGCGATGCCGGCGAGGATCCAGAACGGCGTGATCACATACGCGTTGCCGCCGGCGCTCACTTCGGTCTCCCAGACCAGTAAGTTGAGGTTGAAGTCGATGGTGCGGCTCAGCACCTGCGTGATGCCAAGTCCGAGGGCCACGCCCAGCAGCCCGCCAATGATCGTCACGACGAGCGCTTCGATCATGAACTGGAGCAGGATGTCGGTGCGTTTGGCGCCGACCGCTTTGCGGATGCCGATCTCTCGCGTGCGCTCGCTGACGGACACGAGCATGATGTTCATGATGCCGATGCCGCCGACGATCAGCGAGATCAGCGCGATCGACACGAGCAGCACATTCAGGGTGCGGTCGACCTCCGTCGCTGTCGAGAGTACGTCGCTCTGTGATTGGATCGTGAAGTCGTCTTCGTTGACGTTGTGCCGTTTTCGGAGGAGATCCGTGATCTCGAGCACGGCCTCTTTCTCCTTCGATTTATCCTTCAGCTTGAGGTTGATCTGGCTGACGTTGGTGAGACCGCGCGGGTTACGAATGAACGGCACGCGCGCCTGAAACGACGGCAGCGGAACGAACACGAGATCGTCCTGGTTGTTCGTCGACGTTGCACCCTTCGTCTCCATGACGCCGATGACGGTGAAGTTGAAGCCGACGCCGAAGCGCCCGGGGCCGACGGAGATGCGCACACTCTCACCCAGCGCTTCCTTCGAGCCGAACAGCTTGTCCTTCACGTTGGAGCCGAGCACGACGGTCAGCGCCTTCTTCGTAATGTCGTCATCGGAGAGGAAGCGCCCCTCATCGACGTAGAAGTCGCGGACGAATTGGTACGTCGGCTCGGTACCTACGAGCGTGGTGCTGACGTTCTGGCCGCGGTAGATCACCTGCGCGGGAAAGGGCGAGCCCGCACCGCCGACGGTGCCTTGCGCGGCGACGCCATCAAGGTACGGCAGATTCTGCGCATTGATGGCGTTCGCATCTTCAAGGAAGAGGCTTGGGCCCGTGCCGGGCAGCGGGCCGGCGCCGTTCTTCACCGTGCCGGGGCGTATAAACATCAGGTTGCTGCCGAGGCCGCGGATGCGGTCGTTGACGCCCTGCTGCGCCCCTTGGCCGGCGGCCGTCAGCGTGATCACGGCGCTGATGCCGATGATGATGCCGAGCATGGTGAGCAGCGTCCGCAGGATGTTGCTGCGCAACGCGACCAGCGCGGTAATAACGACATCGAGGAGCGTCATGAAGCGTGCTCCGTACGCGGTGCGGCGATCGGTGGCGGCGCCGCCGGAGAGTGCTGCTGTTCGTACGATGGTACGTTCGGCACGTCGCTGACGATCTCTCCGTCCCGCAGCGAGACGATGCGGCGCGTGTACGCCGCGACATCGTGCTCGTGCGTTACGAAGGCGATCGTGATGCCGCGATCTTCATTCAGCTTGCGAAAAATCTCCATCACGTCATGGCTGGTTTTCGTATCGAGCGCACCCGTCGGCTCATCTGCAAGGATCAGCGTCGGGTTGCCGACGATGGCGCGCGCAATGGCGACGCGCTGCTGCTGACCACCGGAGAGCTGCGTCGGGCGGTGATGCATGCGACTGCCGAGGCCGACGAGATTGAGCGCAACCTTTGCGAGCTGCTTGCGATTCGTCACGCCACGATAGCCCATCGGCATCGCCACCTGCTCGATGGCCGTGAGGCGCGGCAGCAGGTTGAAGGACTGGAAGACGAAGCCGAGGCGGCGATTTCGCACGGTGGCGAGCTGCGCATCGCCGAGGTGGCTGACGTTGATGCCGTCCAGCTCGTACGTGCCGGATGTCGCGCGGTCGAGGCAGCCGATGATGTTCATCAGCGTCGATTTCCCGGAGCCGGACGGCCCCATGATCGCCAAGAACTCGCCGTTGCTGATCTCCAGATCCACGCTGCGCAGGGCGTGTACCTCCTGCGAGCCGAGCTTGTACACCTTGGCGATGTGCCGGAGCCTGATTGCCGTCTTCTGCGCCATGATCGCTATTTCACGCCGCCGGGCAGCGTCGCTTCCGCCTTCGGCCCGCCCTTGCCCGGGGTCACCAGCGTCGCAACGACAACGGCCTCGCCTTCTTTCAGTCCGGTGAGAATCTCTACCTGTTCGCTATCGGTGACTCCGGTCGTGACGACTTGCTCAACGACCTTGCCGTCGCGCCGCACATCGACGACCTGGTCGGTGCCTTTGCGGCGAATCGCGCGCGGCGGGATTACGAGGATGTCGGGCTTCGAATCAGTCGTGGTCTGGCCGCGAGCATTCATGCCGGGCGCCGGCCGGGGATTGCCCGGCAGCACAACGAGCGAGGCCTTCACTTCGTACGTCACCACGCCCTGCGTAATCGTCGGGGCAAGACCGATCTCCGTGATCTTGAATGGGTACGGCTTGCCGGGGATAGCGTCAAAGATCACGACGCCACCCTGGTCGACCTTTAGCGCCGTGTAGTCCGTCTCGCCAACGTTCATCTTCAGTGTCAGCGCGTCGGGCGTGAGGAGGACGATTGCGGCGGTCGCGCCTGCAGCGCCAAAGAACTCACCGACCTTCGCATTCACAGTCGCCACTGTGCCGTCGAACGGTGCGATGATCTGCCCGTTCTTGAGACGGATCTGGGCTGCCTCGACCGCTAGCACTACGATTCGGGTACCGGCTCGCGCCTGCTCGATGGTGTTGGCCTTCGGGCCGCGATACGCCTCATCGCGCTTCGCCTGCGCGGCGGTCAGCGACGCGAATGCGCTGTCCATCGCGGCCTTCGCCGTCGAAACCTGGAACTCGGTGCCGCCCTGGTTCACGAGGTTGAGCTTTTCGGCCGCGGCCTTCTGCGCCGCCTCGGCCGAGGTGACCGCGGCATCGGCCGCCGCCTTGTCGGTCGAGTTCGCGCCGTCGTTGGCGGCGTTGAGCTTCGCCTGCGCCGCATCGAGCGCCTGCTGCGCCGAGGTGACGGAGGCGGCGGCAGAGCTGGCAGTGTTGATTGCGCTGAGGTAGCCGCTGTTGGCACTGATGACGCCGGATGCCTTCAACGCATGCCCCGCTGTGGAGAGCGCACTATTCATCGCTGCGACATCCGACGCGGAGATGGGTGCAGCTTGCGTGGTGCAGAAAGACGCGGCCGGATCCGGCGCGGGATCCGGGTTGCAGTATGCCGCCTCCGCACTCTTCAGCGATCCGGTGGCTGAAGTGACACCGTTCTGCGCGCTCGACGACGCGTTCTGCGCCGTCGTGAGACCCGACTGCGCTTGCGCGACGCCGGCTTGGGCAGCCGACCTGTCGGCGTTGCTCGGCGTGTCGTTCAACTTCTGGCGGGTCGCCTTCGCCGAGGCGAGCTGCGCCGCGGCGGCGCTGACGCCCTGCCCGGCGGCAGCCTTGTCGGCAGTGCTGCCGCCTTTGACCAGATCGTCGTAGTCGTTCTGCGCCTTCGTGGCGCCGGCCTGCGCCGCTGCCAGTCCTTGATCGGCGCCTGCGAGTTCAACGCCCGTGGAGCCAGCCAAGAGATCATCGAGCTTGAGCTGGGCCGACTTCTGATTCGCCTGCGCCGAGGCGACGGCGTTGACCAGATCGTCGGACTCCAGCGTCGCGAGTACGTCGCCCTGCTTCACAATGTCGCCGGGCTTCACGTTCACCTTCGCGACTTTGCCCGAGGCCTGGAAGATCAGGTTGCTGTTGAATTGCGCATCGGCGACGCCCGTGATGATCAGCGTCTGGTTGATAGTGGCCTTCTTCACGGGAAGGTCTTCGGTCGCCCGGGCGAGCGTGGTGGAGTCGCTCTTGAAGTAGAAGAAGTACGCTCCTGCGCCGATGGCGGCGATGATGATCGCCAGCAGTCCGAACGAGACAATGCGCCCGCGCCAGGCGTTCTCCTGGATCGTCAGGTCGTCGTCGAAATCAATGGCGGCCAACGGCTCTCCTCCTGGCGGTGTGTTTTTTGGGGTTCGGGATGAGAACGGCTGCACGTTCGTTCGCGCCGAGGGCGCGCAGCTCGAATTCACAAAGGGTTGCGACCACGGCATCCTCATCGACATCGTGTGTGTTGGGAATAAGCAAGGACATGTGCGCGCCCGCGATGAGACGCGAAAGCAGGCGCGCGTCGCCCGTAGCGAACTCGCCGCGGGCCATACCCTGCTCGACGATTGGCTGAATCGCCTTGGATAGAACCGCCGGTAGCGATTGTTCGGGGCCGGGACGCTCGAACTTGAGTGGCCGGCGGCCGACGGTCTTGCTCATCGCCACCTGCCACATCAACCCGAGCAGATCGCGGTCGCGATGGATCAGGCGAACGAATCGCTCGCTCAGGCGCGCGAGCGCCAGCGAAGGCGCCGTTCCTGCCGGCTCGGTCGAAAGCAGCGCTGCATCGAGTTCGTCTTTGCCATCTTCGAACACGGCCTCAAGCACCGCTTCCTTGTCCGGGAAGTAGCGGTAGAACGTGCCGAAGCCCAGATCCGCCGCCTCGGCGATGTCGGCGATGGTGGTTGCGTCGAAACCCTTGCTGCCGAAGAGGCTGCGGGCAGCGGCCACGAACGCATCGCGATTGCGGATACGCTTGCGCTCGATGCGTGAAGCTGATTCTGGCATCAGGGTTGATATGGGCATCGCGAGGGATCGTACAGGGCGCGCAGCCTTAGCGGGAGGGCAACAGATGTTACGGGCGCAGCGGCGTCAAGCAACGCTGTGCGTCCGGCAACGCCGGACCAACGCAGTACAGATCCGCATCCGACGGATGTTCGTCGCGTGCGAGACCTTCGCGGCGTCACGAGTACCCGTCGAGACCGAAACCAGTCTGTCCTGACGGCGATCGCCAGATTCCGTATCAGGAGCGCCGCCGTGCGGTGCGCGGGGTTCCCCTCAGAACGGCGGGCATGCCCCGCGCCGAAACTTCTTTGACAGTTCGCACGGGCGACTGATGCGCGATGCAGGAGCGACGTTCATGCAGGATGCAGGCACGCGGATCGGGATCATCGGTGATGGCGTCGTGGGCGGCGCGCTGCGTGCGTGGTTCGAGTCGCAAGGCGCGGACGTACATGCGTACGATCCGCCGAAAGGCTTGCGCGACCGAGCCGCCATCGACGAAGCGAACGTCGTCTTCGTCTGCGTACCGACGCCGTACGACGCGGTGCGCGGCTTCGACCACAGTTACCTGCTCGACGCGATGGGCTCGATCACGGGCTGCAAACTCGTCGTCGTGAAATCAACCGTGCTGCCCGGTACGACGGACGAACTACAGCGCCGCTACCCGCAGCATCGCCTCATGTTCAACCCGGAGTTCTTGCGCGAGGCGAGCGCCGTCGACGATATGGCGCACCCCGACCGGCAGATCGCCGGCGTCACGGTGCAGAGCGCGCGCGACGCCGAGGCGCTGCTGGCACTGCTGCCGCCCGCGCCGTTCGTGCGTGTCTGCTCAGCGCGGCAGGCGGAGATGGCGAAGTACGTCGCGAACTCGTTTCTGGCGATCAAGGTCAGCTTCGCGAACGAAGTCTCGGACCTGTGCGAGCGTCTGGGCATCGACTACGCCGCAACGCGTGACATCGTCGCCGCCGATCACCGCATCGGCGCGTCGCACTTCGACGCACTTGCGGACGGCTACCGCGGCTACGGCGGCAAGTGCCTGCCGAAGGACAGCAAAGCGCTGTTGGGACTCGCCGAGCGTGCGGGCGTCCAGATGGACGTGCTCGCCGCCGCCGACGCCGTCAACGCGCGGATGATCGCCGCGCTGCCGCACATCGATGCGCCGCGCAAGCCACGGATCGAACACGAAATCGAAATCGAGACGCCGGACGTGCTGATCGAGCGGCAACGCGCGGCGTAGAGCTCCCGCCGCCTCCACGAGTCGGCGCACTACACTGCCCGTACTTCGGCGCTTGTCGCCGGGCGGAAGAGGACGCATCGTGGCAGCACCATTCGGACACGCGTTCATCGGCATGGCGATCGCCCGCAGGCTCGGCGTACGATCGCGCACCGGCCTGGCCGCGGCCATCGTCGCCGGCAACCTGCCCGACGTCGACATCCCGCTGAGCTGGCTGATGCACGGCGACGGCTGGACGGCGCATCGCACGTGGACGCACACCGCGGCGTTCGCGCTGACGACGGGCGCGCTCGCCGGGATGGCGGGCCTGCTGCGCGCGGAGAGCGTCGAGGGCGAACGCGACCTCATCGCCGACACGCTGATGGGTGCGGCGATCGTCGGCTCGCATCTGGTGCTGGACGCGATTCCGTATCTGCCCGAAGTACCCATCGGTCCATCGGCGGGCGGATTACGCTGGGCCAACTGGGCGCTCGACGCGCTCCAATGGGGCGCCGTCGCGTGGCTGATTTGGCCGAAGGACGGGCAGCGCCCGGAGCCACAGCGCGCGGGCTGAACGCCCGCGTGCCGCACTAAGCTTGGTACGTGCCGAATTTGCGCTTGTTGACGGGACGCGAAGCGTGGAGCATAGCCGCCCCCGGCTGTGTGTCCGGCAAGGCCGGACGGACGCTCGCCGAGCCTTCATCTTGAAACTATGCTCGCGTGCGCGCACGGTGTAGCGAGCGCCTCCCACGGCGCGCGTCAAGTTCGCGGCGTGCGTGGCCGTCAAGCGACGCGCACCCCTTGACATGACCCTATGCCCGAGGCGTTTGGATCTGCGACGCGGTGCGATACGCGCCGCGTCTATCGGTACCCCGCCGATGACACTGCCCCGCCAGGCAGATCACGTTGCTCCTCCGCCGCTCGCTATCCGTTCGAACAGCTTGCGCCCTCGTACTCGTCATCGCGTTTGCATCGCTCGCGATGGCGTGCGGCGTCATCCCGTTCACGGGGAAGCCGGCGCTGAACTACGTCTACGGCTCGAATGAGCCGCTCCGCATCGCTATCATCGACGAGACTGGCGGCAACGACTGGTCGCCCGCCATCGTGGCGGCGACGCGCACGTACGGGGCGGCGACACCGTACCTCGTCTTCCAGAACAAGATCGACGGCGCGAACATCGTCATGACGTTCCGCCGCTACAACGATGCGCACCCGCCCGAGCTTCAGGGCTACAACTTCCCTCCCGGCGCCGGCGGATTCGCGACGGTGTACGACCCTGCGGGGCTCGCCTGCAACTTCCCGCCGTCGCCACTGCCGATGAACTGTAGTGGCGAGATCGCCCGCTCCGACATCTACTTCAACGACATCATCCCCGCCGGTCCCGAGATCGAGAGCCGCCGCGAGCGCCTGATCATCCACGAAGTCGGTCACGCCATGGGCCTACATCGCCACAGCGCGGACCTGGACATCGACCAGCTCGCGGCGCGGTATGGGTGGGACTAGGGCGAGTTGGTAGTGAGTAGTTTGTAGTTCTGTGTTCTTCACGCCAGCGCGCGCACTCTCACCGTCGTCGATATCGAGAACAACCGATCGCGTAGGGGCATTCCGTAGAATGCCCTCGCCCGCAGGAGGATGCAGTCCGGATATCCAACACTACGCGTCGATCCGCGTTCGCCGCGTTGTCGCCTGCAGCTGCGCATTTGCTCATGACAACGCGGGCGTTCTACGGAATGCCCCTACACGATGTTCTTTCGTGTTACGCGCTGGCTAGCCGAACTGCGAACTCCCCTAAACCATCGGTGACGAAGGCGGCAGGCCGAGCATGAGCCGTCCCGCAACTTCGTAGTTGGCGGGCGCGAGCATGACGTGCTGGGTGGCGGCGTGGGCATCGCGCATGCAGCGCTGCAGCACGCTTGATTCGTAGATCGCCGTGC
Source organism: Chloroflexota bacterium (assembly GCA_025355835.1). Lineage (GTDB taxonomy): Bacteria > Chloroflexota > Dehalococcoidia > DSTF01 > JACRBR01 > JANXYW01. The sequence continues at coordinate 1,858 of JANXYW010000423.1, read as the reverse complement.
CGCCGCCGAGCGTGTACGCGACGTCGATGGCGCGCGACGACTCGATGGCGGCGTGCGCGCAGGCGGACCGCAGCATCGCGCGATCGTGCATCGAAACCTCTTCGCCGCGCACGACCCGATCCCACATCTCGTCCGTTACTTCGTAGAGCCAGGCGCGCGCCGAGCGAAGCTTGGCCTCGGCCTGCGCGATCTCGTACTGCACGACGGCGCGGTCACGGAGCTTGTTCATCGCGCCCATCGGCGTCTTGGCGCCCGCCAGCGTGAGCAGTTCATCGATGGCGTGGCGGGCAATGCCGAGCGGGATCGACGCGATCGTCAGTGCCAGGAAGCCGAGCACGGGGAATCGATACGTCGGCCCGTCCACGTAGCGATCCGTGCTGATCAGCGAGATCGCGCGGTCGTCGGGTACGAAGACGTCTTTCACCTGCATGTCGCGGCTGCCGGTGCCGCGTAGGCCGGAGACATGCCACGTATCGATGATTTCGACGTCGCTCATGGGGAAGAGCATCGTCCGCCAGTCGGGCATGCCACCTTCGAGCATGCGCGGCGCATCGCCCTCCATGACCAGCGTGCCTCCGACGAGCCACGAGCAGTGCGTGCAGCCGCTCGCGAAGCCCCAGCGGCCGCTGACCCGATAGCCGCCATCGACGCGGATAGCGCGACCGTTCGGCGCCTGCGCGCCGCCGGTTACGACGCGCGGCTGGAACACCTCGCGCGCCGTCGCTTCCGGCATCGCGCCGGAGATGATGCTGGTGCCGCAGCCGATGCCGACGGCCCATGCCGTCGATCCGTCGGCGACGGCGAGTTCTTCGAGCACGCGGACGAGCGTTGGGACATCGATCTCGAGGCCGCCGTATTTCTTCGGCAGGATCATGTCGAACATGCGGTGCTGGTGCAGGATGTCGACGAGCGCGGGCGGGCATTGCCGCATCCGCTCGGTCTCGTCGGCGAAGTCGCGGATCGTCGGCTGCAGCGCGATGGCGCTCGCGATGAGATCGTCGGGCGCCGTTACGGTCGTCATGCGTGTGCTCCTGCGTTCGCTACTCGTGGATGTGCGGCGAGTATAGCGCGACCCGCGGGCATCGCCCATCGCGCTGAGCATGCGCTATCCTGCCCGCGTGAATGCGGAGATCGCTGCCTACGATTCGTACATTCGGGCACGGCTTGAGACAGCCATCGCCTGCGTGGACGGCCTCAACGACGCGCAGTTGAACTGGCGTCCGTCGATCGAGGGCGCGAACAGCGCCGATGTGCTCGCCGCTCACACGCTCGGCGCCGCACGCGCATGGGTGTTGGGCATCGTTTGTGGCCAACCAGGCGGGCGCGATCGCCCCGCCGAATTCGCCGCCGGCCGCGAAGGCGCGATACAACTCCGCCGCGATCTCGAAGCGCTCACCCGCGAGATCGCCAGCGCGTTCGCGGCACTCGATCCTGCGCGGCTGGAGCAGCGTTTTGTTCCAGCGCAGGAGTTGTGGGGCGAGAATCAGACCCGCGAGATTTCCGTCCGCGAGGCGATGCTGCGGGCTATCGGACACGCTTCGATTCACGTCGGCCACCTCGAAATGACACGCGACCTCGCGCTGCAGCAGGCATGAGCGGAGGCCAGATGACGAACATCACCACCATCGAGCACACGATCGTCCTCTACGCGCAGGGGTACTGCGAGTTTTCAGAGATGGTGCGGCTGCACCTGGAATCGCGCGGGCAGAAATACACCGAGCGTGATGTCGACGCCGATCCAGCCGCGCTCGACGAGATGATGAAGCTCGGCGCGCAGAGTACGCCCGTCACGGTGATCGATGGCGAAGCCGTCATCGGGTTCGACGAAGAGGCGATCGACGAACTGCTCGGGTTCGAG
>JANXYW010000416.1 GCA_025355835.1 Chloroflexota bacterium | reverse complement strand
GCCGAGGCGGACGACGACCTGCTCGCGAAGTACCTGGAAGGCGAAGAGCTGACCGAAGCTGAACTGACGGGCGCGCTCAAGAAGGGCATCGCCTCTGGCATCGTCTGCCCCGTGTTCGCCGGATCGTCGGCGAAGAACATCGGCGTCGCGAAATTCCTTGATGCCCTCGTCGCCGATTGTCCTTCGCCCGCCGATGTCGCCGCCCACCCGGCGCGCAATGGCGCCAGCGACGAGCAGCTCGCTGCGGACGCGGAGGGCCCGCTCGCAGCCATCGTCTTCAAGACGTCAGCGGATCAGTTCGTGGGCCGGCTCAACTACCTGCGCGTCGTGTCAGGCACGCTCCACGCCGACTCACACGTTTGGAACGCCAATCACAACGCCGACGAGCGCATCGGCCAGCTCATCGTCCTCAAGGGCAAAACGCAGGATCACGCTCCTTCGCTCGTAGCCGGCGATATTGGCGCCGTCGCGAAGCTCGCGCAGACCGTCACCGGCGACACGCTCTGCACGAAAGAGCACACGCTGACGCTGCCGCCGCTGGAGTTTCCGAAGCCGCCGTTCAACGTCGCCGTCACACCGAAGAGCAAAGCCGACGTCGACAAGCTCGGCCCGTCCCTGCACCGCATCGCCGAGGAGGATCCGACGCTCTACGTGCACCGCGACGAGACGACGGGCGAGACGATCATCTCCGGCATGGGCGAGACACATGTCGAAGTCGCCGCGGAGAAAATGAAGCGGAAGTTCGGCGTCGAAGTCGACCTCCACGCGCCGAAAGTTCCCTACCGCGAGACCGTCACCATGAAGGTCGAGTCGGAGTACATCCACAAGAAGCAGACGGGTGGCCACGGCCAGTACGCTCGCGTCGCGATCACGATCGAGCCGAACAAAGGCGGCGGCTTTGAGTTCGTCGACAAGGTCGTCGGGGGCGCTGTACCGCGCAACTTCATTCCCGCCGTCGAGAAGGGCATCCACGAAGCGCTAAACGAAGGCGCGCTGGCGCATTTTCCGATGGTGGACCTGCGCGTAACGCTGTTCGACGGCAAAGAGCATCCCGTCGACTCATCCGAAATGTCGTTCAAGCTCGCTGGATCGCAGGCGCTCAAGCAAGGCGCACTGAACGCGCATCCGGTGCTGCTGGAGCCGGTCATGGAGTTGAAGATCCGCGTCCCGGACGCCAACACCGGCGACGTGATGAGCGACCTCAACGGCAAGCGGGCGAAAGTGCACGGCATGTCGCCCGAAGACAACGGCACGACGATCATCGACGCCGAAGCTCCGCTTGCCGAAGTGCTGCGATACGCGACTGATTTGCGCTCGATCACGCAGGGCCGTGGCAGTTTCGAAATGCAGTTCCACCACTACGACGAAGTGCCGCAGCAGATCGCCCAGAAGATCATCGCCGAATCGCAGCGAGCCCGCGAAGCTGCGGCCCATGCCACACACGCGTAGCGCGCGTATCGCAAGACGAAACGCACGAACGAAAGGGCCGCGCGACGCGCGGCCCTTCTGAACTGCAAACTACAAACCAATAACTACGAACTCGTCCCTATGCCTGCCCGATGTCCGTGACCTTCCACGCGCCGTCGATTTCCTTCCAACGCGTCATCATCGTCGCCGCGCCGCCTTCCGCGTCGATCACCAAGTGGTAGACGTACTCGCCGTTCTCTTCGCTCTGCTTCTCCGCCTTGATGTCCTTCACGGCCGTCGGTGGCGGCTGCGAACCCATCTGCGCCATCGCCTTACCAAGCGCGTCCGGCGTCAGCGTCGCCATTAGGGTGCCGATGTCCATGCTCTTGATCGCGGTCACGTAGCCCGCGACGGCTTCATCAATCGTTGCCATCATCTGTCTCCTAGACTGGTTTCTCGAGCTTGACGATCTTGAACGTGCCGTCTACGTCGCGGATCCACTCGCGCATAGACACCGACTTGCCACCGCCGGTGTACGTTACATCGAAGACGTGGTCAACGCCTTCCTGGCCGCGCGAGACTACGCTGTTTGCTTCGAGCGGGTTTGGCCCGCCGGCCATCAGCGGGCCGACCTGCGCCATGGACTCGGGCGTCAGATCCTTCATCACTTCGGCCATCTTGCCGGCTACCGCGTTGTCGGCGTGCAACTGCATGAACTCTTTGGCATCCATTGCTAGCTCCTATTGCTCCATCGCCAGATTGGTGATCTTCCACGCGCCGCCGACATCTTTCCACGTCGCCACCGCAAGGAAGTCCTGATCGCCCTTGAACTGGATCTTGAACACGTGGTCGTCGCCGGCAACGTCGTGGCTCTGGATGTCAAACGACGTCAGCGCTGGCATGGCGCCCATGCCGCCGCCTGCGTTCGCCATCAGGGCGCCCAGCGCCTCGGGCGTCAGGTCCGCCATGATTCGCATTAGGTCGCCAATGAGCACGGCCTGGCAGTTCTGTTTCACTGCTTCGTCTACGCTGATGTCGGGCATGCGCCGCTCCTTTTCGAATGGACGATCTGGCGCCCGACGAAGGCCGTCGCGCGGCTTCGGATCATAGGGTCGCTGCGCGCGCAGTGTCAAACGAACCTCCGCAACAGGTGCTGCATTCGATCCTGCTGCTTGACATGCGAGATCACCGCCCGATACGCTCGATACCAGTGTCAAACGGCTCACCACCCCCCGCAACCCCTTCGGCCCGCAGTCACCGAGCGATCATCGGCGCGGCAATCCTGCTGTTCGCCGTCATTTCGGCGTACCTCGGCCTCGTCATCATCACGCGGGTCGATAGCATCTTCTTCCCCGGACACCAGCTCACGCTGCCCCGCGCCGTCGGCGACGTACTGCCCGGCGTCGATGCGAACGGCGATAGCGGCATCAAAAATCGCATCAACATCTTAGTGATGGGGCTCGACCGGCGGCCCAGCGAAGGTCAGGAGCCGACGCGGACGGATACGCTCTTCATCGTGACCGTCGATCCGAAGACGAAGTCCACAGGCATTCTCGGCATCCCGCGTGACGGCGTCGTCGATATTCCCGGCAAGAACGGCGGCACCTTCCAGGATCGCGTCAACACCGTCTACGTGAACGGCGAACTCAGCAAGTACGAAGGCGGCGGCGTCGGCCTGATGAAGCAGGTGCTCGCAACTGAGCCGTTCAACATCAAGATCGATAAGTACGTGCTCATCGACTTCAAAGGCTTTGAGTCGCTGATCAACGATCTCGGCGGCATCGATGTCGATGTGCCTGACGAGGTGTACGACCCGTATTACTCGGAGACCGAAGCGCCCGGCGACTTCCTACCGCAGCACTTCTACCCCGGCAAGCAGCACATGGACGGCGTCACGGCGCTGGCCTACTCGCGCATTCGATTCAGCAGCGACGACCTCGACCGCATTCAGCGCCAGCAGCGCGTGATCTTCGCGACGATCGACAAAGCGAAATCATTGAACGTGCTCAAGAACGCAACGTCGCTCTGGTCGAAGTACAAGGATACCGTCAAGACCGACATCAGCGATTTCCAGATCCCGGGCTACGCGCTCCTCGCCAACGAGACCAAGGACGAAATCCACGCCGTGTCCCTCGGTTCGGCCACAGCGCCATACACGACGGCGCAGGGCGCGGCCGTGTTGATCTTCCAGAAGGATCTCGTGAAGAAACTCGTCAACTCTCTGTTCGTCGATAAGCCCAGCGGCGCGCCTGCTCAGGTGCTGGTGACGCCGGAGCCGGTGAAGGTGCAGGTGCAGAACGGCGCCGGCGTCGAAGGCCTCGCGGCGAAGGTCGTCAGCTACATCATCGGCAAGGGCTACCCGGCGAACGATCTCAACCCCGCAAACGTGTTCGACGGCGCATCA
>JANXYW010000412.1 GCA_025355835.1 Chloroflexota bacterium | reverse complement strand
CACACCCGCCGCCTTCGCCGCATCGACCTGGTTGCGCGTTCCCTTCAGGTCGACTTCCTCGAAGGTGTACCCCTTGCGCCGGTTTTCGATCGGCGAACCCGGGAACTGCACCGCGTTGATGACGATATCGATCCCGCGCATCGCCGCCGCGAGCGTCGCCGGATCGCTGACATCGCCGACGCGCGCCTCGACGTTAGTGCCGAGTCGCCGCCGGATCTTGTCAGCGTCGCGGCCAAGCACAGCTACCTTCTCGCCGCGCCGCAGCAACTCCTTCGCGATCGCCGACCCCACGAACCCTGTTCCGCCTGTCACGAGAATCATCTCGTCCTCCTGTTGCTCTTTCGGTTTCTCACCGAACCCAAATGCAGTTCTCAGCTACGCGTGGTAACTTCGCTCCCGGCTCTGCCAGCAGTCGTGCAGGTACAGCGCGAACGGAATCCACCAGATGAAGTCGTTTGTCGCCGAAATCAGCAGCGAAGTGGCGGGCCATGTGCCCTTCCCAACCAGAACGATCAGGCCAATCGGACCGATGATCTTCCCGGCGAGTCCGACTGCGGCGATCAATGCTCCACGCTCAGGCACGCGCGCCACTTCCAGGTAGTGCACGCCGTACAGGCCGATCACGAGACCCAGCGCCGACGCCATTTCGACGCGATCGTGCGTCGGCCCACCGGTCAGCCGATACAGCCATTGCGGGTAGATCGCAGTCGTCAGTCCCCAGACGAGGTTGTAGACGCCCGCCGCCACAAACACGGCTCGATGCAATCTCCGTCGCGCGATCAGATCCGCTGCCTTGTCCTGCGTGACGCGCTCGCGTCTCGTTGCCAGCATCATGGCTTCTCTCCGACAGCCGGCATCACAAGGCTAAGCAGCGCCGCGACACGCCCTGCCGCTGCGAACAGCGCGTCCGACGCGTCCAGGCTCCCTTGGAGGTTCGCGAGCAATTCCATCCCCAGATAGAGGGCGGCGAGCGCATATGCCGCGTCCTTGCTCTCGATAAGCATGGCGAGCGGCGAACCCACCATCACCCGCTCGAACGTCTCCTGCGAGAACGCCAGCGACGGCGCGACGCGGAGCGCAACTTGCTTGCCAAGTTCGGGGTCCGAGGCGCCCGCAGCGACGAGCTCTGCGAGCAGCTTTACGTGGCCGGAGTCGAAGTCTTCTTTGAAGAGCGTCCTGGCCGCCTCGACCATCGCCGGCAACGCCTGCACGCCGTTCATGCATTCGCGATAGCGCGCGAGCCGCTCTTCGGTGCTTCGGTCCAGTGCCGCGAGTAGTGCTTCGTCCGTGCCGCCGAAGTGGTAGAAGATCAGCGCTTGGTTGAACCCGCCCCGAGCGGCAATCGTTCGCGCGCTCGCCCCTCCGTATCCCACCTCGCGCACGGTCGCGAACGCTGCCTCGACGATGCGGGCTTTGGTCGTTGTGGTCGGCTTTCGCGGCATGGCGCACCTGTTTGAGCGATAGTTTTAAGCGGTTGCTCAATAATAGGATCAACGCGCCAGAGAAGTCAAGGGGTTCTTGACGCAGAATCGGCTGCGGACTGGTGGAGTTGGCTTTGGTTCGGGTTTGCGCCGAAGCTCGCACGCACCGCCAGCCAACGAGGGCTAGACATGCTCGTGCACGATCTTCTCGGGCAGTCCGGTCGCGATCGTCTCGCCCTTCACGAACGCCGCAACAACGTGCGTCAGCGCGTCGGGGTTCTCCTGCCAGTACGCGGTCGCCGGCGCGACGGCCAGCCGTGCGTGCGGCATCTTCTCGTACAGCAGATCGCCCGATGACAGTGGGTGGATGGGATCGTCGGGATGCGTGAGTACCAGCGCCTGCTGCTGCATCTCGCCGAATCGCTCCGTCGGCAATCCTGGCGGATCGAACAACAACCCGCGAATCGCCGGCACCACAGACGCACGCCGCTGCGATGCGAAGAACGCGCTCAGATCGTTGCGCGGGTTCGCGCGCTGCGAGGCCTTCGCCTGCGGAAACAGCATCACGATCCGAGCTGTCAGTTTCGCGCCGAACAGTTGGTACAGCACGGAGATGCCGCCGAAGTACTGCCGCGCAACCTTCAGATCATGTCCAAACGGCGGCGGCGACATCAGGATCAACTTGTCGACGGCGTCGGGATGCTCGAGCGCGCAAGAGATCGCTGCCCCGGCGCCCATCGAGCCGCCGTATACGCTCGCCTTGTCCATGCCGAGCGCGCGAATCAGCGCGTACGTGTCCTCGCCCAGCGCCGCCCAGCGATAATCCGCGCGCGCCTTCGTGTAGCCCGACTCGCCGTGACCGCGCGCGTCGTACGCGATGACGTGCAGTCCGCGCGCCGCGATCGCCTCCGGCCGCTCGACGAAGTTCCGCATGAAAGCGATGCTCCCCATCAGCCCGTGCGTCATCAGCAAATGCGGATCCGACGGAGAGCCGAACTCTTCGTAGTGCAAGTCAACGCCGCGAACGTGGATGGTAGGCATAGTCTTTTCGGTCGTCGGTCGTCGGTCGTCGGTCGTCGGTCGTCGGTCGTCGGTCGTCGGTCGTCGGTCGTCGGTCGTCGGTCGTCGGTCGTCGGTCGTCGGTCGTC
>JANXYW010000377.1 GCA_025355835.1 Chloroflexota bacterium | reverse complement strand
TCGAGATTCACCATGCCGCGCAGTGCCTGCTTCTCTTCCGCCGACAATCCCTGGACATACGCGCGGCTCCCGAACAACCCGAACTCTTCCGCGCTGAACAGCGCGAAACAGTGACGCGCGGTCAGCTTCTTCGCCGCCACGACGCGCGCTAGTTCCAACACGGCCGCCGTACCCGACGCGTTGTCGTCCGCCCCACCCGTCACGGGCACGCTGTCGTAGTGCCCACCCGTGATCGTGTCGCACGCCGGCACGCCTTTCGGTTTCGCAACGACGTTGTACGCCGTCCCCTTCGGCGGCGACACTGCAATGCGCACCTCGAACGGTTGCGCCGCGCTCGCCAGCTTCTGCCCCTCGTCCTGATCGATACTCACCACCGGCAGCGCCACCGGTTCGCCCAGATCGAACACGGCGCGACCCGCTGCGTTGTTGTAGATCACGACGCCGCCCGCCCCCGCCGCGATCGCGTTGCTTACCTTCTGCGAGAACGTCAGCTCGCCGCGTGCGATCAGCGCGATCGCGCCCGCCAGTCCAGCGACCGGAAACTCCTCCGGTCGCCCGATGCCCGCGACAACCAAACGCCCTTTTGCGGCGCCGCCCCCCGAACCGCGTAGCGCGATCGCCGGGATCGATGTCACGTTCGTCGCATCGGCGATCGGGTCGGCGTCGACGCGCGCCGGCAAATACGCGCTCGCGTCGAAACCGAATTCCTGCACGGCGACGTCGTACCCGTAGCTCTCGAGCGTCGTGCGAATATAGTCGCGCGCGCTGATCTCCGAAGGAGTCCCCGCCACGCGCGGCCCAATATCAACCGACAGCTTCTTGACATGATCGTACGCCCGCTGCCCGTCCACTGCAGCCGACCCGATCGCGTCCGCGGTCGGCGTAGGCGCGACCGTCGGAGCTGACGTCGCAGCAGCGGTCGGCGCGACAGCCGAAGGCGTCGTTTTGGAAGTCGCGCTCCCGCCGCCGCACGCGGCAAACGCGATCGCAACAAGAACGAAAAGGACAATGTGGGTACGGGGCTTATGCAGCAGTTCACTCCTGCCGGCGTGAGGGTGCCGCTTACTATACGGCGGCGCAGACGCCGCGATTTCAAGCAAAGTACCGACGAGGGACGAGTTGGTGCTGTGCCTTCAATTCAGCTTAGTTGAACGGGACGCGAAGCATGGTGGCATAGCCGTCCTCGGCTGTGTGTCCGGCAACGCCGGACCGACGCTTGCTGAGACTCCGACCAAGCATCGCCGATCGGGTGCGCACACGATGTTAGAACCACTTCACTAGCGGCGGCGCTTGCCGCGAAACCAATCGCGCAAACGATTCGGCGCCGACGGCTGCGAGTAGTCGATCACCTGTCCGCGCCAACGCTTCTGCGAAGTCCCGCCCGTGATCGTCCGCTGGCTGTCCCAGCCGATGACAGACCCGACAAACGCGCCGCCAGTCAGCAGCAATCCAAGGATCAGCGCGTAGCGCGAATACCCCCCGAACAGTCCCGGCGCGAACGAGGAGATTAGTAGCAGCGCCAGCCCAGCGAGCATCACATGCCCCAGCGTGATGTGCGACACGCGCTTCAGGAAGCGTTCCGTGAAACCCGGACCAGCCTCCGCCTTCCGGCGGCTCTTGATCTTCGAGACCAGGCGCTCCTCGGGCACGAAGTTGTCCAGCTTGCCAAGCAGCTCTTCTATCTCGCGCTGAACCTTGTCTGGTTCGTTGGGTGCCATGAAATCCGAGGCCTCCGCGGGGTGCTACAGAATTGTACCTCAGCGCCCGGATCCGAGCGTCCAGATTCGTCCGCTGTCAACTTCACGTACATCAACGCCAGGCTTTACGGAGACATTACGCTGCGTTGCCCTTCGCTCCACCAGCTTCGGTGTACGGTGTCGTTGGTACAGATATCAGGCATACGGACGAAGGATAGAATAGGAGAACATCATGAACATGAGATCGAAAGTCCTTACAGTCACAGCAGTTTGCGGCATCGTGCTGGCCGGCTTCGCCGGAGCAACCGGTTACGCCTCCGCACAGGAGCCAGGCGCGACGCCCGACGCACCCAAGCACCAGAAGCGAGTCGAGCGGCGGGACGCGTTCCTCAGCCACGTCGCTGCGAACCTCGGCGTCACCCTCGACCAACTCAAGCAGTCCTTCAAGTCCGCCGCGACGGACGCTGTTGACGAGGCGCTAGCAAGCGGCAAGATCACGCAGGAGCAGGCCGACAAGGCCAAGGCCAACATCGACGCCGGCAAGGCCCCCGGCCTTCGCACGCTCCTCGGCGGCGGTCAGCGCGGCGATCAGCGCGGCGGCCGGGGCGACCGCGTCGAGCGGCTTCGCGATGGCATCGTCAATGCCACAGCCACTGCCTTGAACATGACCCCCGAAGACCTCAAGGCGCAGCTCAAGAGCGGCAAGTCGATCGCCGATGTCGCTGGCGGCAACATCGGCGCCGTCAAGGCGCAGATTCTCGCCGACGCCAAGGCGAAGCTCGATGCAGCCGTAACGGCGAACAAGCTGACCCAGGAAAACGCCGACAAGGCCCTGCAGAAGCTGACCGACAGCCTGGACAAGATCCTCAACAAGACCCGCAGCCAGCAGTCCGCTCAGTAGAGCGGGCCCGGCAAGATCGAAAGACGCAAAGGAGGATGGCCGCGGCCATCCTTCTCACTTCTCAGTTGGGGCCAGAGGGAGTTGCAGGCAACCACCCAATTGAAGAGGAGCTGATGATGTCTATTTGTGACGTCAGCAGAAGACGGTTCACAATAGGCCGCATCAGCGCATCACATGCAGCGTGAGGCGGAATATCCAAGTGCGGGTCGTTCTCAACGGGTGCCCGCCCTGCGCTCGGTCGTTCTAGCCGCCGGGAGCGGCAGTCGTCACGATGATGAGTTGCGGAGCGTTGGCCCCGGACTCCCGGCTGGCGAGGCTCAGCGCCGTCGTATTCGGCGTGATGAGCGCCAGGCTCACGAGACCATTCCCCGTGATGAGAGATGTCACGTCGACCGTTGTCCATGTGCCCGCGCTCACGGGGCCGGACGAACCCGTGGATAGCGCCGCGAAGGGCGGTGCGTTTACGAACGTGATCGCCGTCTCGCCCCATGATGTGTCCGCCACACCATGGACTTCGTACCCCACGCTTTGGCTGCTGTTGGCGAAAACCCGCAGGCTGGCACTGCTCACGCCGCCCGTGATTCCCTGCACGTTGAATCGCAAGTAGCTCCTCACGAGCGGGGAGCCATCGACACGCAGCGTCGTGCTCGTGCCGTTGTTTGTCGTAACACCGTCGCTGATATACGCGTCCGCGACAGCGCCGAGGGCGAGCGTCGAACCCGGAACCGGCGTCGCGGTTGGCGTCAACGTGCCCGCAGGCGTCAGATTCGTGGTAGGCGTTGCCGTCGTGGTAGGCGTGGCCGTAAGAGTCGCACCGGCAACCGGAGTTGTGGTACGTGTGGCCGTCGCTGTGGGCGTGGTAGCTGTGCCGTGACACGGTGTGGTACCGGAGTCCGTGAACGTCTTTCCCGCTTCGGGGACGAACTGCCAGTCGTAGCTCGTCGCATGCAGCGTCAGCTTGAGGACACCCGCGGTGTTGTCATTTCTGACCTCGCTATTCGCGGCGGTCGTCGCAAAGGACGTCGTGTTCGCACCGCCGGTTCCGACGATAAACTCCCGAATGCCACGCACCGGGTCGGCGACGCCGCTCGGTGACTGCGGCGCAAATCGCTCGTAGAGATGATCGTGGGCGGCCAGGATGACATCCGCATCAGCCGCATACAGTTGGTTCCAGAAGCTCTGGGAGTTTGCATTCGCGCGCCCGCCGGAACTGAAGCGGGGGATATGCCAGTACGCCAGGGTGCAGTAGTTCTTGTGCGCGGCGAGATCAGCCTGCAGCCACAGCCCCTGCGCGGACGTAGCGCCGCACCCGCCCGCCTGAGAGCAGTTTGTGTTGAGTGCGATCAGGTGCCAGGTGCCAATGTCGTAACTGTAATAGCCCTGCCCTTGAACGCCGGCGGCGGCGCCGAAGTACCGAAAATAGCCGGCCGCACCCTGGTTCGCGGACGTGCAGTCTGTGCCGCCCGACGTCAGAAACTCGTGGTTGCCGACCGCCGGGTGCGTGATCGATTTCACGCGCCCCCAGCTCAAATCGTAAGACTGCAGAAACGCCTGATATCCCCCGCAGTAGTACTGGTTGTCGCCGAGAGCGATCACTCCAGCGAGTCCCTGATTGACGAGAAGATCCGACGTGTACTTTTGGCGGCAACTCGAGCTGCTGTCGCCGAGTCCGCCGCTAAAATGAGAACTTGTAGGATCGCACGCTATGTCGCCCGCCGCCCCGATCACCGGATCCCCGGCTGCCTCGCTGGGCACATCGCCAACGACATGCCCGGCGAGCCCACCAAGCATCAGCACGGTGGTACAGACCGCCGCCGCGAACGCCAGGACTGGGAACCGATGAGCTTTCAAGAGCGTTCTCGTGCTCGTACGTAGTCGTGTGGAGCATGTACGCAGCCCTCGACGTAAGATTCGCGTATCAACGAGAGAACTCCCTACGACAACGATACTGCCCGACTTTACGCGGCTACCAACCACATCAAGCACGATACACCTCACGTGACCAACGCGACTCGCCGTTTGTCAAGGAAAGTGTGAGGATCAATGGCGCGTGC
>JANXYW010000359.1 GCA_025355835.1 Chloroflexota bacterium | reverse complement strand
GCCGTTCTGGTACGTGGTCAGGCCCGCGCGCATCACGCCGCCCGTCGAACTGTTCGTGTTGATCGCTTGCAACGAATCCACGCCGTGCGTCTGGGTGAACTTGTTCGTGGCAAGCGCGGTCCCGCTCGCTTCCAAGTGGATGAGGTGCGTCGTGGTCGAGTCCGCGTTGTAGAAGCAGTCGCGCGTGAGGGCGTTGTCATTGGAGAACCCGACACAGAACGTCACGGGGTAATAGGTGCCCATGCGCTGCCAGAGGAAGTTGGTCTGGTTCGCCTTCTTCGTGAAGAGCGCGGTCGAGTAGTAGTCCACCTGAGCGCCCGACTCCGCGAGGCGGTCGAACAGGTTGCCGAAGCAGTGGTCCATCTCGCTGCGCTCATTGCGGACCGAGTTGGCGTTGAACAGGTCCCCCTGTCCCGGCGAGTCGTAAACCACCGCAACGCGCTGGTTCTGCGCGATGCCCATGTTGGCCGCCGTGAGCGAGTCGGCGTTGACCGTGGGATCCGAGGTCGTGACGGCCCATGCGGGCGCTGCCACCGCGAGCAGAAGCGCGGCCAGGGCCGCACGCACACGCATCACCGGCTACCGATGAACGTCGCGGTGAGGTTCGTGATGGTCTTGCTGACGTTCCAGTTGGCGATGGTCATGCCCATATAGGGCGTCGCTTCGCTGCCGTCCACCAAGTCGCCAAGGTTGATGACGCACGAGCCGACGCCGGTCCAGTACCAGCGCGGCGAGAGTGCGGCAATGGCGGAGGCGGCGTAGTTGTAGCCCGTGCCGAACACGTTCAGGCCCGTCGCCGTGTTGCGCGTCACGTAGTAGGTGGGCGGCAGGAAGCCGCGAGCAATCGCATTGACGCTCGAGGGATTCCAGAGCCGCGCCGTATCGGCCACCGCGTTCGTGCCCACCTTGACGAAAAGCTGAGCGTTCAGGCCGTCGCCCATGCTGCTGCTCGTCTTGCCGTACAGGCTGACAGCGATGTTGACCGAATCGGAATCGGCAACGCTGGCGAAGTTCCACGTCAACAAGAGCTTCAGGTGCGAATACTGGTGCAGGTCGAGGCCGAGCGGCGTCTGCACGGCGTTGCCCGGTGCGAGCGTGGGGACCGTGTTGAGGCCCGAGGGGATGAGCGCGCCAAAGTCACGGTCGCGCTTCTGGTCGTCCGTCCACAGGGAGCCGAAGCCGGTGCCCGAGGCCGTGGTGCCCAGGACGTGCTGGACGCTATCGGCGCTCGTGGGTCCGCCCAGCACCTGGCCGGTCAGGTTCTTGATCTTCTGGCCGTTCTGGATCTCGCTGCCCTGCGCCACGAGAGGCGCCGCGATCAGCAGGAACAGCAACAGCGCGACGAAGCGGAATCGGTTCACGGTGACCTCCCTCACAGCTCGATGGCCGTGATCTCCTGGTGGTATTGCGGCCCAACATACTGCACGACGTTCACGACGCGAAAGACCTTCCGTGCCCACGATCCGTCCGTGCCCTCGCGAGGGAATCGGACGAAGGCGTCGCAGTCGCTGGAAAGCGACAGGCCGCGCATGCGCTGCATGTCGGGAGCGAAGAAGGTGCGGAATTTGAGGACGACGCGGTCCTCGACGCGAAGGTCGAAGCGGCGGTTGACCACGCGCACGGCGCTGGCCTCGTCCAGGATGGTGTCCGTGGTCTTCTGGTCCGGGTCGCGCGGGCCGAACTGCGTCAGCCCTGCGGCCGCCGTCACTTCTCGCATCCCACGGCCGTAGGTGCCCGAATGGTTGTCGCCCGAGGTCGTGTCGGCGAGGTCCCAGCCGAGCTCATGGGCGCAACAGGTGGCGCTGTTCGTGCCGGTGCCCCACTTGAGCGTGTGGCTCAAGTGGTTGTCGTTGTTAGTGATCCAATAGTGATCCGTGTAGCGCGCCACGTCCGCCGTGACGGTGGTGCCGCCGGGCTCGGCGATGAAGCCAAGCGCGTGCCAGGCCGTGGTGGTCGCGTGAGCGCTGGCGAGGCTTTGCACGGTGATCGACGCGCTGGCCACGATCCGGAACTGGTTCGTCGACGCGAGCCATGATGCAGTCGCTGCGACGACGCCGCCCGCGTTGAGCGCCCGCGCGACCTCACGCGCCAAAGCTTCCGGCGTGTAGCTGCCGGCCGTCAGCGTCACGAATAGCGGCGTGCCCGGCGCACTTGTCAGGACGTAGTCGAGTTGGTCGTTGTATCCGGCCACGATCTCGAAGCCATAGCCGCAGTCCATGGCTGAGCCCGCACCCGTGGCGCGCATCGCGGCGCGTACGGCCTGCGCCAGGCTGACGCAAGTGCTGTACGTCGCGCTGCTGATGGTGGCGTGGTAGTCGGTGCCGTTGTACAGGAGGTCCAGGCGGTTGTTCGCGGCAGAGATCGTCACCGTGCCTTGGCTGCGGAACGTCGGCTGGTTGTACCCCGAGCTCGATCCGGCGGGCGAGACGAACGCTTCCCAGAGCGTGCGCTGACTCTTGTGGTCGTAGCCGTAAGCGACGCGCACTTCTTGGATGCTGTCAGAGTCGCTGAGCGTCTCGGCGCCGATGAAGTCGATGTCGTACCAGCTGAACTCGCGCGCGTAGTCGGCCACAGCGCCCTTCTTCCAGACGCCGAATCGCCACAGGTTCGTGAAGCGGTCCAGCCAGCAGGTCGCCAGGCAGTCCTCGACCAGGCGCTTGATCGAGTCGGAGAGCTTGCTCTTCTCGCCGATGAAGATGGCCGAGTGGAACTCGTCCGGCCAGTTCTCGCGGATGTCGTTGCGCGCATCGGTGAACGCCCCGTGGTCGCCGGTCGTGGTGGCGAAGTCAGTGGAAGCGTTGAGACCACCGAACGCCGTCAAGAGCCAGCGGACGAGATCAGGAGGCCGCTCGACCAGGGCGTTGACGACGCCAGTGAATGTCCCCGCCGCCGCTCCGCCCGTGCCGTCATCGGCCTGCCCTTCGGCATTGGTGAAGAACTGGCTCGAGAGCCGGTACACGGCCGGCTGGGCGGCGCGATCGTCGCCGCCGGATCGCTTGCCGGCTCGCAGGTCGATGATGTTACCCGCGGCGTCGTAGACCGTTGTGAGCTGGCCCCAACGATTGCGGTGCGCCGTGTACTGGCCGAAGCTCGCGGGCGTCACAAGGGTTTCCGACGGCGCGAACTTGACGATGAGACCGGCCCAATAGATGCGCGCCTTGTTCGCGGCCCCACCGACGAAGTCCACATAGAGCGCCACGACGGAGTTGCCAGCGCCGCCGCCGGCGCCGCCGAAGTCCCAATTGTTGGCCGTGTACCAGCCCGCATCCCATGTGCCTCGAACGATGCTCACGGTGCTGGCCTGCGACTGGCCCAGCGTGCTCGCGACCGTGGTGCCCGACGTGCCAGCGTCGGGATTGACCGGGAAGATGCGCAGGACGTTCGCGTTCGCGGGATCGCCGGTCATCGCCACGACGCACTCGACGCTGAGCGTGCGCCCTAGCGGCGAGAGGTTCGGCAGGCGCAGAACGAGCTTCGTCTTGCCGGCGCCCTGGTCCAGCACAGCGAACCGAGAGAGGTCGAAGGGCCCCATGGCCGCCTTCGGATTGCCGGCCGTGTTGTTCGTGACTGCCGCCGTGGCGCATACGTCGACAGGGACGATGCCGCAGTAGGCGGTGATCTTGTCGTCCGCGATGGTGATGTAGCTCTCGCTCGCGCCCAGCACTTCGGTCACGCCGGCGGAATCCAGCGGGCACAGGAGGCGGTCCCCATCGACACTGACGTCGTGGCCGTCGGTGGCGTTGTAGATCTTCTTGCACTGGTGCATCGCCGCCGCGACGTGCGCCAGCGTACCGGAAGTCAGTCCGGGATCCACCACGACCATAGGCACCGCCAGGCGGCCGCCGCCGGACTGTGCACGCTCCTTGGCGTTCGTGTATGCGCCGAAGGGCGGGGGCGCTTGCGGGGCGCGCCAGCTGCCGCCGATGATCGGATAGGGGACGCCCAGCGTGCCGTCGATGGCGTTCGGAGCGTTGACGATGTCGAGGATCTTGCTCGGGACGGTCAGGTCCCATGCGTTGGTCTGCGCGCAGGTGAACGTGACCTCGGTCATGCTGGTGGACGTGCGGCCGATGCGCCCCGAGATCACCTGCAGCACCGGCTCTCCGGAACCCAGCAAGCCGAGCGCATAGACGTAGATCGTGACCGTGGCGCCCTTGAAGCGATAGGCCGATAGGATGTCGGAGATCTTCGTGCCGGCGATGGTGCCCGCGCCTTGGGCGCTGATCTTGCGATCCTCGAGGTGGAACTGGAACGAGACGAGGTTCGGCCCCGGCCCCAGGAACTCGATGCCGTCATTGATCGGGTCGACCGACAGTCCGGTCTCCCACGTGACGCCGGCCTCGTCGACGAATTCGTTGGTGGCGAAGCGAAGCGTGATGGGCGAAGGGCTGGTGATGGCGATCTTGGCCAGCGTGACATACTCCGCCTGGCCTCGGCACCAAGCGGCGCGAAAGCCGTCCGTGGCCGGACAAGTGCTCATGGCAGCACCGCCAACGAGAGCGCGACCGAGCGCAGCGTGCCGCCGGTGCG
>JANXYW010000348.1 GCA_025355835.1 Chloroflexota bacterium | reverse complement strand
TGGGGGCCGAACACGGACCGGCTGTGGCTCACGTCGATCAAGGGAGCGCTGGGCCACACGCTCGGCGCGTCGGGCGCGATGAGCCTCGTTGCGGCGATCTTCTCGTTACAGGCAGGACTGATCCCGCCAACGCTCAATCTCGATCGTCAGGATCCCGAGTGCGGCGAGCTGGAGATCGTCACGGAGGCGGTGCGGCGCCTGCACGGGACGAAGGCGATGGTGAATGCGTTCGGCCTGGGGCATGCGGCGAGCATCATCGTTTCGCGGCCGTGACGACGTAAGGGAACAAGGATTTAGCGGATTTCACGGATTGGTTGGGGCGGGAACCGCCGAGTACGCAGAGGGTAGCGTCGCGGGAATTGGCATGGGCTTGACGACGGAAGACGCGAAGGCGTTTGGTGAGAAGCACTGCGCTGTATGGAACACGCACGATCTGGATGCGATCTCGGCGATCAATACCGACGATGTGGATCTGGCTTCGCCGCTTGCGGCGGACCTGACGGGCGGTGGCGCCGTCGCGAGGCGGGTGGCGCTACCTGAGGACTCGCGGCGGGATTGAGCAAGTATCCGGACCTGAAGTTCACGTTGCGCAACACGCTGCTGTGCGTCGTTAGCGTGACGCTATATTTCACCAGCGTCAGCGATCAGTCGGTGGCTGAGGTGCTGTTCCTCGACGAACACCGCAAGATCCGGCGCGTGTTCGCGCACTACTCCTGCTGAACGAGGTGCATGCAAATGACCACAACGAAATGGCACCTCGCGCAGTACAACATCGCGCGACTGGTCGCGCCGCTCGACGATCCGCGCCTGGCCGACTTCGTCAGCGCGCTCGACCGCATCAACACACTCGGCGACCGCAGTCCGGGCTTCGTCTGGCGGCATCAGGATGCGGACGGCACTTCGACGGGTACGCGCGTGCGTGGCGACGACGCGATCATCATCAACTTCACGTTGTGGGAATCGGTCGAGTCGCTGTTCGAGTACGCGTACCACAGCGCACACGTCGAGGTGTTCCGGAGGCGGCGCGACTGGTTCGAGGAGATGCGCGAGTCCTACCTCGTGCTGTGGTGGGTACCGGGCGGGCACACGCCTAGCGTCGAGGAGGCGGACGAACGTCTCGACTACTTGCGCGCAAACGGACCGACGGCGCATGCATTCACATTCAAACAGCGTTTTCCCGCGCCGAGCGTTCAGCCAGCCGCTTCAAATTGAGCAGCTGACGTCGCATCATCAGCAGATCGCCCCACGCCAGTACGATGCGAGTGATCGTGGCGAGGAGGCCGCGCGCGGGCGGCGAACTGATCTTCACGAGGAGGCGGCTGCCGCCGTCCACCTGCTCCACGACCATGTACGTCGCCGCGAATGCCCCGAACAACTTCGAGCCGCGCGCCCGCAACGTGATCTGGCGGTCTTCTTCAAACTCGGCAAGCACAAAGATCGTCATGACGCGCTGGCCGACTTCGAGCGCTTCGAGTCCTGGCGTGAGTTGTTGCGGGCTGCGGCGGCCGAGGTTGTCGATCAGGTCGTAGCTGTAGGGTGCGGCGCGCAGCTGGCATAGCCAGCGGAATACCACGGGCGCGGCCGCTTCCACCGTCACGCCGCGATACCACGCGTCGATCGATCCGGCAACGTAGCCATCACAGGCGTAGACGAGCGCGCGTTCTTCCGGGCGGGTACCCCACGTATAAGCGATTGACATCGCTTGAGTATCGCGGCTGAGCGCGGAGAGCAGGCGCGCGATATCCACCCCGTGGGTGACGGCGCGTGTGTCCGAACGGCCCGCCCGGCTACGGCCGCATGCCTGTTACGCTGTGGCGGAGCGCGATCGTACACTTACTTCTGAGACACAGGAGGAGAGACATGAGCGGCAACTCCACAGCTACGACGGCGTACGGAATCACACGCACCGTGAGCATGAGCTACGACGAGGCGGTCGCGCGGCTGCGTGAACTGCTGAAAGAGGAGGGCTTTGGCGTGCTGACGGAGATCGACGTCAAACGCACGCTGAAGGAGAAGCTCGACAAGGACATCGATCCGTACGTCATCCTTGGCGCCTGCAACCCGAAGCTCGCCTCGCGCGCGCTCGAGATCGAACCCGATATTGGGCTGCTGTTGCCATGCAACGTCATCGTGTCACAGCGCGGCGATGGCACGCACGTCGGCGTCGTGAACCCGCAGTCGATGGTCGAATTCACGTCGAACGCAGCGCTCGCGGAAGTATCGAGAGATGCGGACGAGCGGCTGCGGCGGGTGATCGAGCGGTTGTAGGTGCGCCAAATCGCTACGCGCGAATCTGCCCGTCGCCGAAGACGATCCACTTGTAGGTGCAGATTTCGCGCAGACCGACGGGGCCGCGGGCGTGGAACTTCTGCGTGGCGTCGATGATCTCGGCGCCCATGCCGAATTGCGCGCCGTCGGTGAACTGCGTGCTGGCGTTGACGTAGCAGACGGCTGTGTCGACTTCGCGCAGGAAGCGCATGGCGGTGCTGTAGTTCTCGGTGACGATGGCGTCGGAGTGACCGCTGCTGTAGCGATAGATGAAGTCGACGCCATCGTCATACGAATCGACGAGCGCCACCGACGCGACAAGTGCCAGGAACTCCTTGCCGAAGTCCTCCGCACCGGCGCGCACGCTGCCGTAGGTGCCATCGAGGATGGCGTACGCGCGGTCGTCGCAGCGCAGCTCGACGCCCTTCTCGGCCATCGCCCGCGCCACGTCGGGCAGGAAACGCGCGGCAACATCCGCGTGCACAACAATCGTGTCCAGCGCGTTGCAGATGCTGTAACGGCGCGTCTTCGCGTTGACAACGATATCGCGCGCTTTCGTCAGATCAGCGTCGGCATCGACGTACGTGTGGCAGACGCCAATGCCGCCGATGAGCACCGGCATCGTCGCGTTCTTCTCGACGAAGCGGATCAACTCTTCGCCGCCACGTGGCACGACAAGATCGATGTACTCCTTCATCGTCAGCATTTCGGCGACGATGGCGCGGTCGCTCGACTCGATGATCTGCACCGCACCCTCGGGCACGCCCGCTTCGGCCAGCGCGGCATCGATGACGCGGCCGAGGACGATGTTCGACTGCAACGCTTCCTTGCCGCCGCGAAGGATCGTGGCGCTGCCGGCTTTGAGGCAGAGCGAGGCGATATCGACGGTGACGTTGGGGCGGTTCTCGTAGATGGCGCCGATGACGCCGAACGGCACCCGCATCTTGCCGACGATCATGCCGTTCGGCAGCGTGCGCATCTCAATGCTCTCGCCGACGGGGTCGGGCAGCGCCGCGACGCCGCGCACGTCGCTCGCGATCGCCGCGAGGCGCTCCGCCGTCAGCGTGAGGCGATCGAGCACGGCGGGCGTCAGTCCGTCGCCGCGTCCGCGCTCGATGTCGCGCGCGTTGGCGGCGAGGATCTCCGATTCGTGGGTAGCCAGCGCCGTCGCGAGCCCGGTGAGTGCCGCATTCTTGACGGTCGTCGAGGTCGTGGCGAGGCGACGCGCGGCGCGCTTCGCCGCCTGGGCCTTCTGCTCGATCTCGGAAGCTACGGCTGTCATCGGCGTCGTCCTCACACCTGCAGATTGTCGTCAAGTCTTCGCGGGGTGAACACAGTTTACACGTTACGAGGGCGGGCCCGCGGAGGACGAGCGCGGCTAACCCACGATCCACTGCAACAGCCATAGGGTGGCCATCCCCACCGAAATCGTCGCCCACACGCTCTTGGTCGCCCAGGCGACGCCGGACGCTACGACTGCGGCGACCAGCCGCTCATTGCCCGGCGTGGCATCGAAGTGACCGGCGCCGCGGGTGTAGATCACGGCCGGCAGGATGATCGCGGCCAGCACGGCCGGCGTCACGAAGCGAAGCGCATCGCGGGCCGTACGAGGCAGCACGCTGTGGTGGACGAAGACGAACACCGACAAGCGGATGCCGTACGTCACGATGCCCATGGCGATGATGATGATCCACAGTCTCATTCGGACACCGCCGCTTCGTCCGCCGGCTCAGGCGAGCAAAGCGCCATGTCCGCGGCGATGCCGGCTGCCATGCCAACGACCATCGCCGTCAGCAGTCCCGTGCCGTACGGCCAGCGGAACCCGACTACGGCGACCACGCCCGCGATCGCCGCGGCGGCGCCGGCGGAACGGCCGCGGAGCACCGGCACCAGAATCGCCAGGAACGTCAGCGGCAGCGCAAAATCGAGCGACCAGCTATCCGGCACAGCGGCGCCGACAAACACGCCGACCGCCGTCGTGACCTGCCACGTCGACCAGAGTGCCAGCGCACTGCCGAAAAAAAACCAGTGTGCGTGCATCGACGGACCTGCGCGGCGGTAGCGCGTGATCGCTGTGGCGTACGCCTCGTCCGTGAGCAGGTACGCCAGCAGCCAGCGCCAGCGGCGCGAAAGGTGGTCGGTGTAGGGCGCAAGCGCCGCGCTATAGAGCATGTGGCGGCCATTGACCAGCAGCGTCGTCAGCACGATGATCGCGCCGGGGACGCCGTTGCCGAGAAGCCGTACGCCCACGAACTGACTAGCGCCGCCGAAGACGATCGCCGACATCGCCTGCGCCAAGCCCGACGGTAGGCCCGTCTTGACGGCATAAGCGCCGTAGGCCATGCCAAACGGCGCGACGCCGAGCAGCAGCGGCACTTGGGCTCGAATGCCAGCGAGGAACTCGGCGCCGCGCCGCGCCGCGGGCGCACCCGTCGTGGTCATCACTCATCCTGTCGCGGCGCGCACACCCGAATCAACTCGCTCAGCTTCGGTACTTGACGGCGCGCGAACACCGTCCGGCCATCGTACACGCTGCGGCCATCGGAGTTGTAACAGCGCACCGGGGGTGCCGTTTCTGTCTGTGTCGAAGGAGGCGGGGCCTTCGATAACAACGGGGACGGCAGCAATGCCGCCCTCGTTTTTCTTGTGGCGAACGTCTCTCGGTTTCTCGGTCTATCAGTCCCGATGCTTGTCGTTAGATGTCAATCGGCTGGATAGCATGTAACGGGAGCGGGCAATGGCCGTTCTAGTCTGTGTCGAAGGAGGCGGGGCCTTCGATACACAACGAGGCTGCAGCAATGCCGCCTCGTTTTGTTTTGTGGAGCGATCAGCCGGTCAGCTAATCCGCTAATCAGCTAGTCAGTCAGTCAGTCGATCAGTCGATCAGTCGATCAGTCTTTCTGTCGACGCCACGCGCGAAGTTCCACGGCCAAGCGAATGTAGGGCAGCCGCCCCGGCTGTTGGTATCTCTTCCTCCGGAGAATGCCGCCCGACATATGCGTAACACGTCGTATTGGCACGTCGCCCTAAACGCTCCGCCGCACGCAAATCGAACCCCCGTCCAACAGGCGAGGGCGCCTGTCCTACATCGCGGGTCGGCGGGCATCCATCATGTAGGACAGCCGCCCCGGCTGTTGGTATCTCCCACACATGACGACTCTCACCGAGACTCGCTCCAACGCGTCGTGCCGGCGAGCGAGAGTCACCGCCAGCGTTACGCATGGCGCATGTCGAACTCCCGTCCAACAGGCGAGGGCGCCTGTCCTACATCGGGCGACACGACCGGCGGGCGAGCGGGCGGACTGAAGTCCACGCTACGTTCCGGGCGCACCCAACCAACCTCTATGCCTCTGTGTCTCTGTGGCGAAACGCGACGTCAGCCCAGCCACGGCGCGAGCTCGCCGAGCGGTGTGCCTTCGACGCTGGGCGGAGCGGCGTCGCGCAGACGGCGCGCGACGATCGGGATCGCGACGATGAACGCCGACGAGACGGCGGCGACGATCACGTAGGCGATCACTTCGAGCGTGCGATCGCTCAGCGTGTCGAGGCCGAAGATGCGCGATTCGAGCAGCGTGAACGCGGCGTTCCACGACGCGTGGAAGAATACTGCCAGCCCAAAGAGCCCCACCGCGAGGCGCGATCGCTTCGCGACGGTCCAGTACCACCACGCGACGCCCGTCAGCCCCGTGCAGAAGACGTGCAGTGACGTGCTGCCGCCCCGCAGCAGCATGATCTGCCACCAGTCGCCCAGGCTGTTCTGGATGCCGCTCAGGCCGTAGAGCATCGCCTCCAGGAACCCGAATCCGGCGCCCGCCGCGGCGCCCAGCATGAATGCCTGGCCGCGGGTCATCGTCCGGCGCAACATGAAGCGGACTCCGAGGCTTTTTGCGAACTCCTCCGAGAGCGGTGCGAAGACCGATGCGACGATCAGCGCCGCGACAAACTGTTCGTTGCGAGACAGAACGAAGTCGGCATCGCGGACTCTGTCGTTGATGCCGCTCCATGTTTGCACGTGTTCGAACGCGCCATGATGCACCATCAGCAGCAGCACGCCGCCGGCGCTGCCGAGCGACTCGACGTAGATCGCGATCCACGTGGCCACGGCCATGCTGATGCCGATCGCCAGCGTGAACTGCCGCCACGTCACCCACCGCACGGGCACGCCGCGCAGCGCCGAGCCGCGGGCGGCCATCGCCGCGAACGTTAGTCCGGGCAATCCTGCCGCGGCCACGTGCAGCAGCGGCATCGGAGCAGCGATCGGACTGGCGGCGCGCATGTTGATCTGGCCGACTGCGAGCACGCCCGCAAAGAGCGCGAAGCCGAATGCGGCGATCGGCGGGCGGTACTCACTCGAGCCCTCGCCCATCGACGCCGAAATACCGTGGTACGTGAGGATCAGGCCCGGCACGAAGAACCACATCGCAATAGCGGTTCCGGCGATCGCCTGGGCAACGACGCTCCCTCCAGCGCCGGTGCTCGAGAAGTGCGCTTCGGCGTTGATCAGGCGGAGCAGACCGAAGATGGCGAACAGGCCAGAGATCCCGAGCATCACGCCGTATGCCGACCCCAGCAGCCGCGACCAGCGCGCGATGCGACGGATGGCGTGCGGACGCAGCGCCCAGCGCATGCACATCGCCGCGAGCACGATGCCGAGCACGACCGACAGCAAGCCGAACCAGAGCAGATCGCTGAACGCCTGGTACTCGGCGAGTTCGGGCGTGTTCATCTGCCGCACAACGGGCGCGTACACCATCATCACGAAGCCCGCTGTGATCAGGAACGGTGAGAGTGCGGCGAAGACGACCTTCGAGTACGTCTTCATCGAGACGAACATCAGCCCCATACCGAAGACGATGCCGATGGCGAGCGACACGAAGATCGCCGCGAGCGCTGCGGCTGCATCTTCATCGGCCTGCGTCAGATTGCCGATGTACGTTCCGGCGACGACGAGGCAGATGAACAGCGTACTCGTGCTGACGATCGCCCCTGTCCACTTGGCGATGGAGCGGATCTTGCTGCGCGCGACGCGTGCATCGACGCGCAGCGATCTCCACGCAGGCGGCGGCACGGTGCCGTCGGTGCGCACCGTGGCCGTGCCGAAGTCGTACTTCTGCCGGGCGGGTGCTGGCGCAACGCGCGCAGCAAGAACGGCAGGTGTCGCGGCTTCCGCGATCGGTACGGGTTCTACGAGCGGTGCAATGGGTTCGCGTGTTGGATCGAGCGGGCAGCGCTGGCGCTGGGTGTGCGAGCCGCCGCAGCGCGCGCAGGCCGACGCGCCGCTCAGCGCGAAACTACGCGCCTGCGCAGCGTCGACGGCCGCTGCCGGCTCGGCTGGTGTGCTGGCTGCCTCGTCGTCCACACGCCTCCTGTGAGCGGCTCCGCGCTAGGCAACGGTACGACACATGCGCCACGCGTGTACAGCTTCCGTCGTGGACGTATCGGCCGGAAGCGAGAGCCGCGCCATTTAACAGATGTCCAACACATTCTCGAACGCCCGTTAATGAGGCCGTCCCGATACCTATGGTGACGGCAGGGCCGGACGTGAACGGGGAGAGAGCGATGCCGACGTACATCTCGATGCTGAACTGGACCGGAACACC
>JANXYW010000331.1 GCA_025355835.1 Chloroflexota bacterium | reverse complement strand
ACCGAGGACTTGAGGCGTGATGATCCATGTGACGCGACCGTGCGACTGGTGCGGTCGGGACGAAGCACCGCACGACACGTACGGCCCGATGTGTGGGTGTGAACTCGACGAATGCAACGAAGAGTTCTGCGGCTCATGGTGCGCCGATTTCCACATGGGCAACCATGAGGACTACGGCGACTGCGTGCGCGATCGAAACGGAGAGGTCATTTCGCCACGGAGGCGCGCGTCACGACGGCTCCCTTCGCAGCTCGTGCGTTAGGCCTTCCGCGACCTCTGATGACGCAACGCCCATCGGAAACGCGGTGAGGACGATCTCGATCATCCGATCGCCTGCGCGGAGTGTGGCGCGGTGGAAAAGGCGGCCACGCTCTTGCAGTGAGGCCCAGGTCGATCGCGTGCACGGGTACGCGAGGCACACGATGATGCGTGGTGTTGTGGCGAGATTCGCGTAGGCGAGCACTTGCAGAAGATCCGCGCGATGTCGCTCGCGGATCTCTTCTCCGATGTTGCTCCATCGGTGGGTCTGCAACTCTTCCCAATGCTCCTTGTACTTTGCATCGATGATGATGGTCGAGTCCGCGCGCTCTAACATCAGGTCGGGAACTAGCGATCGTTGAGATCCGGTGTATGGAGGATCCCACGAAAGCGGAGCAACGGTCTGGCGCTGGCGGCCTGTCCTTAGGACGCCACCGATTCGGCGCGCCACATCCACCAGCACCGTTTCCGTCCACGCCTCAAAGAATTGCTCCATCGACATGGCCCACGGCAGGCCGGAGAGATCGCTAAGCCCTGCGAGACCGCGATCCTCGACCGTCCATTCGACCGCCTGAATGCCGTCGCGGAAGGTGTCCGTCTTGAGCGAGCCACGGAGCCAAAACTCTAGCTCGCGTGGGCCGGGTTCGCTTGCCGGGACATCGCGCACGCGATCGAGCAGCCCCGCACATAGTTCTATGAGCTTCAATACGAAGACGCCTGATGTGCGCTGGCCTTCGAGTCCGGCGAGTTGCTTCTGCAGCGTGAATCGGATCGCGGATTTCAGCCGACGATCGTCCCGCAGATCGGGGAAGCGACACGGAACGGTGAGGAATCCGCCGCGCGGAATCTGCTTGGTCGCGTAGGACGTCCAGTTGACCGAACCCTTCGGCGCGCTGCGATCTTCCTCGGTGATTTCGAAGCGGCGTTCGAGCTGCTTGAGCAGTGCCTGCACGCGGAACAGAACGATTGTCGAGAGCACCCAGGCGGGAATCTTCCGATCGGAGCGTGGAAGCATTGGAAGGGCGAGCGGCGCGGGGATGATGCGCCAGCCCATGTCTCCGAGCATTGGGCCTAGGCCCTGCCAGTCGAAGCGTGGTTTCACTACGAGACCATAGTCCGCGCGGCCCGTGGTGGGCGAGAGTAGAGGGACAGCGCCTATACAAGTGCGGGCCTTGATCTCCAGCGAGACCGACGTGCCGTTGTATCGCTGCTCGATATCCGTGTCGAGTTGGCGCAGGTATGGACGGTTCTGCGTGATGAATTGACCGGCAAGTCGACTCAACTGCGCGCTTGGATCCCGTGGTGGCGTTCCACGCAGAAGGAATGACGCCGAGAGGGTTGTGGTGGTTGAGTCGGTCGCTTCGAAGCAAGGGGTTCCGAGTTTGGGAGCGTACGCTGAGCGAACGCGAGCCCCACGCGGCGTCACAAGCTTTCGATCCACTGAAGGTACGAGCGGATCGGCTCGGAGAATCCACCCACGTAGCCCTGCACGAGATATTCCTCCAGCAACGGCTTGAGCGTCACTTTGAGCTGCTCCGCTGCGGGCAATCCCGGACTTAGCAGAAAGTAGGAGTGCCCAGGCACGAGGTCGAAGGCGTCAGCGGTGGCGTACTCGACGAAGATTAGCATGAGATCAGCGAAGGCCTGCGTCATGATCGCGTCGTTCTGTGCATCGACGACTGCGCTCTGCGGCCAGAGCTTCGTGAAGGCAAACCGGCGCCGAACTGCCACGTCGACGATGGCAAGGCTTCGGTCGGCGGTGTTCATGGTGCCGAGTACATGCAGGTTGTTCGGGAGCGACAACCGGTCGCCGTGTGGCTTGCCAAAGTCGTAGGGCAGGTCGATCGTGCGCTGCTCACCCGGCTCGAAGAGATAGATCGCTTCGCCGAGAATCTTCGAGAGATCGGCGCGGTTGATCTCGTCGATATGGAGAAGGAAGTCGCGATCCGGATGCGCGCTCGCGCGTGCTGCCGCTTCCATGAGGTAGCCGGGTTTGGGGGCGAAACTGAGACCAATCCCACCTTGCGTCTGGGTCGGCGCGAGGCCGCCGACAAAGTTCTCGTACGTCGTGTTCGGGTGGAATTGCACCGACTTCCCGTTGTCTGCATAGGCGTCGCGCAGAAGGCGCTGAGCCATGCGCGTCTTGCCCGTTCCGGGCGGGCCTTCGACTACGACGTATCGGCGTGACTTCAAGAGACGTAGTACGTCTGACTCGGAGATTTCGGATGTCAGGTGACTCCGCCATTGCGCTTGTACGGCATCGTAGCTGGCCTGTGCACCGGTCACGACTCTCGCGAGTCGCTCGTCGAACAGCAAGTCGATGAATCCTGTCACAGCGTCGCGGGTCGCCGCTACATCGTCGGTCGGGGCGAAGATCGCGTAGAGTTCCTTTCCGTAGCGGCTGAACACGTTTTCATATGCTGAGAATTGCTTGATCACGTTCGGAGGAACCGTCTGGTCAACGCGCGCTGGGTCTTGCTTCGCCCAGGCGATCAGCGTTCCGTGGCCATACTTCGCGTTGAGCCAAGCGCAGATCGCTTGCGTCTTTCGGGCGTGCCCCGGTCGGCCAATGATGCCTTCGTCGGGTTGGAGACCTGCCGTGCCGAGCGCCATCGCCACGAGGCAAGGACTGCCTTCGACCGGGAAGATGACGAACGACATACCTCCGTACGCGCCGCTGTCTTGATTCGTTGGGTGGATGAGGGCTGCGTACGGCACGCCTGTGTCAGCGGTCATGTCGGGCGCGCGCACTTTGACGGTCTTCGCGGCATCCTTGCCGTAGCGCGCATCAGCGCCGAACAACGCTTCGAACGCGGCCGTGTTCGATTCCTTCCACTCAGGCACCATACCCTTGTGGTTCACGATCTTGAGTAGGGCTTCCAGGCCGCGCTCATTCTGACCGGCCATCGTCGAATCCCTCCGGGCTACCCCGCCTGCGACCGAACCTCCGCCGCGCTTGCGCGCAGCGCTTCGCGCGATGCTTCGGCGTCGGCGCGTGTTTCGGGGCGGGTTTTTAGTTCGCCGGTGATGCGGGCGATGCCGGCGAGGACGGTGCTGTGGTCGCGGTGGCCTAGGTGGCGGCCGATCTCGGCGATGGTGCTGTGGGCGTCTTCTTTCAGCAGGTACATGGCGAGATGGCGCGCGTAGGTGACGTCGCGGCTGCGGCTGCGGCCTCGGATGTCGGCGGGTGTGACGCCGGTGCGGCGCGCGACGGCGGCGACGACCGCGTCGGCATCGGGCGCTACGGCGGCTGCGGCAGCATCGGCGGCGGCGAATGGCGAGAGCGCCTTCTCGATCGCTTCGGGCGTGGCGTTGCCGCCGACGAGCGGGATGTAGGCGAGGACGCGGTTGAGGCAGCCTTCGAGTTCGCGCACGGACTGACAGCAGCGCTCGGCGATGGTTTCGAGCGCGGCCTCGGGGAGCTGCGCGGCGTGCTGCCGCGCTTTCGCGCGCAAGATCGCGAGACGCGTCGCGAAGGACGGCTTGCGAAGATCGGCGGCGAGGCCCCACTGCAGGCGCGAGCGGAGCGCGTCGGTGAGGCCGGTCATGTGTGCCGGCATACGGTCGCCGCAGACGACGATCTGTTTGCCGGCGGCGTGCAGGTCGTTGAAGGTGTGGAAGAATTCGTCCTGGAACTTCTCCTTGCCTTCGAAGAACTGCACGTCGTCGATGAGCAGCACATCGGCCGTGCGATAGCGCTGGCGGAACTGCTCGATCTTGCCGGGGAGGGCGCGCACGTAGTCGTTGCCGAAGCGCTCGGCGGGCGCGTAGATGACCGTGCGTCCTTGCGCGTGCGCTGCGTGGCCGATGGCGCTGAGCAAGTGCGTCTTGCCGAGGCCCGCTGCGCCGACGATCGTCAGCGGGTTCGTGACGGCGGGCGTGTCGACGGCGCGGCGGGCGGCGTCGTGCGCCATGCGATTCTCGTCGCCGACGACGAACGTGTCGAACGTGAGCGCGGGGTTGAGCGCGGGCGGCGGCGCGTTGGTGCGGCGCAGGAATGCCGGGACGTCGCCCGACGGCGCGTCGTCGGCGGCGAGCAGCACCGGCGGCGGTGCGTCGTGCGCGCGGACGACCTCGAACGCGATCTCGACGGCGTGGCCGAGGACGCGAGCGAGCGTCTTGAGGATGAGGGGGCGCAGCTTGGTCTGCAGCCACTCCGTGGCGAAGTCGTTCTGGGCGCCGACGACGAAGCAGCCGTCGCTGTGGCGAAGGCCGACGGTCTCGCGCAGCCACGTGTCGTAGTTAGCGGGCGTGACGATCATCTGGAGTTGACCGAGCGTGGCGGCCCAGGTGGTCGCGGGAGTCTGTGGTGCGGTGGTGGTCATTTGTTGGTCTTCGGGAGCTGACGGGTTAACCACGAAGGACACGAAGAGGCGCGAAGGTTGGGGACGGGTTGCGTTTGGTCGCTGGCCGCTGGTCGCTGGTCGCTGGTCGCTGGCTGGTTGGCCGGGCTAGCCACGACGGGCACGCGTCGGTCGTCGGTCTCCGGTCGTCGGTCGTCGGGGCAACTCGGGTTAGCCACGAAGGGCACGAAGGGGCGCGAAGGTTGGGT
>JANXYW010000329.1 GCA_025355835.1 Chloroflexota bacterium | reverse complement strand
CACGGGCGATTCGGGCACCGGTCCGAAGTGGATCATCCTCGCGCTGATGCTCGCTGGCGGAGGCGTCGGCCTAGGAAGCGCGGGACGGCTGGCAGGTAAGCCCCGGCCCTAGCAAGGGCGGCCATTGACTTGCGGCGAGCCAGCAGGCCTGCACCGGGTCGCACGATTCAAACTTCAGACGCGAACGAGAGTCGGCGGCCCGCAGGGGTGCGGACGCTGTCGCAGGCCCGACGGCATGTCTGTCCAGAGCGCGACTCGGCCGGCGGCACAGCAAGAGAGGGCTCAACTGAGCCCCCTCTTTTCGATCTATCCAGCGTGAGCCGGCCGCAGCTAGCGTTCTTCGCGCTTCCGGCGCCGCATGGCCACAGCTGCGGCAAGTAGAGCGCTTCCGGCCATGCCACCGATCAGCATCCAGGCGACGCCGCCGCCGCTGCCGTTCGGCCCGAATCCGGTCTTCGGAAGGACGATGCCGTCGACGGTACTCAGCGGCTGGCGAGGCTGCGGCGTCGCTATAAGCACCAGCGTCTGGTTCACCGGCGTTGCCGTGTGGGTCGCCGTCGACGTTGGAACCGCAGTGTGGGTACTGAGCACTCTGTTGGTCGTGTCGGTCGCCGTCGCCGTCGGCGTGTTCGTCGCGGTATTGACGGGTGTGTTCGTCGCCGTGTTCGTCGCCGTGTTCGTCGCGGTTTTCGTGGGCGTGTTCGTCGCGGTGTTCGTGGGCGTGTTCGTCGCGGTGTTCGTCGCGGTGTTGGTCGCGGTGTTGGTCGGCGTGTTGGTCGGCGGTACGGGTGTATTCGTCGGCGCATTCGTCGCCGTTGAGGTGGGCGTGCACGTCGGTAGCGAGGGCGTGTGCGACGTGATGGGCGTGGCCGTGCGCGTAGCCGTGGGGCTCGCGGTCGACGTCGCGGTGCCGGTGGAGGTCGGCGTACGCGTGGGAGTTCGGCAGCCAGTAGTCGGCGTGTTTGTGTTCGTCGGCGTGCTCGTACTCGTCAGCGGCACGGGCGTCTTCGTCGGAGTGTTGGTGCTCGTCGGCGGAACAGGCGTATTCGTTGGAGTGTTGGTCTTGGTAGCCGTTGCCGTCGGACTGTCGCACGGCGGGATACTGTCACTCTTGGCGCTGTCAGCAGTATTACGAACACGGATGCTGTTCGAGCCGGGGCGCACGTTGGTCACCGGCAGGGAGAACGGAGCAGAAGTCTGGCTGCCCGTTGGCGCGATGTGCTGCGTCGTGGCCGGAACCACGTCCTTGAATTGCGCGTCCCCGGGCACGTGGTCTTCGAGTACCACGTCGAAGGGGGCGCTTCCAGCAGGAAACGTGATGGTGCCGACAATGTGGCCGTTCG
Source organism: Chloroflexota bacterium (assembly GCA_025355835.1). Taxonomy (GTDB): domain Bacteria; phylum Chloroflexota; class Dehalococcoidia; order DSTF01; family JACRBR01; genus JANXYW01. Next base: position 4,890 of record JANXYW010000329.1, on the reverse strand, counting down.
AGCATGACACGTCGTACTGCCATGCCAGCGCGGCGCTGGGGTTGTGGAGCAATACGGCTGCCAATGCAACCGGCGCAATCATCGCCGCAGCCAGGGTCAATACGAGCCTCTTCACTTGGTCCTCCGTCGTTTTTCCAACCGCCTTGCTGATGTACTCAGAAGACGCATGCTCTTTGTCGTTGACGTGCAGAGAGGCGGCCGGTCAGTGACCGGTGGCTCGTCACATACCAAAACGTCGACGGGCCACTGAGCATTTCCAGAAAGACAGAGACTGGTGGTCAACTTCCGGCGGCGGCGTCAAGTTCCCGCGTCGAGTTCCAGCGCAGGATGGCTGGCCACCAGGTACGAGAAGTTCTTGGTTCGCAACTCTGTGCGCAGGGACGGACCAGCGCACGCGAGAGAGCTGCGCACGGCGGGCCGCACAAGAAAAGGGGGCTCGGCTGAGCCCCCTTTCGTGACAGATCTGCGCTGGTCAGCCGCGGTTAGCGCTCGTCGCGCTTCCGCAGCCCCATCGACACGATGAGCAGCGCGACTCCAGAGATGCCAGCGACTAGCGCCCAGCCACCGACAGCACCATTGCTGTTACCGGTCCCGCTGCCCGTGTTCGCCAGAACCAACCCAGACGGTAGCTGGGGAGCCCGCGGCGTGGCCACAAGCGCCAGCGTAACGTTGACCGAGGTGCTGGTTGCCGTCGGCGGGATGGCCGTCGACGTGGGCCGCGGTGTGTTGGTCACCGCGCGCGTTGTACTCGTGGCGGTGTTCGCCGGCGTGTTCGTTGAGGTAGGCGTGTTCACCGGCGTGTTCACGGACGTCGGCGTCGACGTGGGCGTATTCACCGGCGTGTTCGTCGAAGTTGGCGTCGACGTGGGCGTGTTCGTCGGCGTGTTTGTCGCCGTGTTCGTTGGCGTGTTCGTTGGCGTGTTCGTCGCGGTCTCCGTTGGCGTGTTCGTCGGCGTGTTCGTCGGCGTGTCGGTCGGCGTGTTCGTCGGCGTGTTTGTCGCCGTGGCCGTGGCCGTGTTCGTCGGCGTGTCGGTCGGAGTCTCCGTCGGCGTGTTTGTCGCAGTGGCCGTGGCCGTGCTCGTCGGCGTGTCGGTCGGAGTCTCCGTTGGCGTGTTTGTCGGCGTGTTTGTCGGCGTGTCGGTCGGAGTCTCCGTCGGCGTGTTCGTCGCGGTCTCTGTCGGCGTGGCCGTGGCCGTGTGCGTTGGAGTGTCGGTCGGCGTGTTCGTCGGCGTGTTCGTCGCGGTCGCGGTGTTGGTCGCGGTGTTCGTCGCGGTCGGCGTCGCAGTCGCGGTGTTGGTCGGCGTGTTCGTCGCGGTCGGCGTCGCAGTCGCGGTGTTGGTCGGCGTATTCGTCGCGGTCGGCGTCGCAGTCGGTGTGTTAGTCGCGGGCACCGATGTTGGCGTGTTCGTCGGAAGGGAGCCGAACTGCTTGAACGGGATGGTCTGCTGACCGGTGCTGATCGTATCGCCGGAGCCGACGACATACGCACTCGTCAGGTTCGCCTGGAGGTTGCCCGTGGGCGACTCGCCCAAACCACAGGACAGCCGGGTGTCGATGCGCACGATGACGTGATCGCCGGCCTCGAGGTTGGTGACGTCGTAGCTCACGCCGACGTCATTGGCGGTGGTTGGGATCGTCGGTAGCACGGTGCCACCTGCCGGGTCTACGAACGTCGTGACATTGGCGATCGTGCTGTTAATCGTGCCGACGAAACCGCTGTCGGTCGTCTTCGGACCCTGGTCACCGCCCGTCACCGACGCCGGGTTGTTGATCCTGACGCCGAGCACCTGGGAGTGGCCGGCGCCAGGCTGGCCCGTTGTGTTGGCTGTGAAGGTGTTCGTGACGCGTATCGTCTGGGTTCCGACTGCTCCTGAGTCCACAACGACCTGCACGAGGTACGTAACGACATCGCCGCAAGCGAAGCTGCCCGCTTCGAGCGATTCGACGACATCTCCGTTCGTGCCAATCGTGCGGTCGTCGAAGACGCCGCCGCCCGTGGTGTGGTTGTACGTGAGCGGCGCGGACGCGACGAAGTCGAGAGAGAAGTCTCCCCCGCTTGCTTGCGCCGCTGGAGCGCTGCCGTGGCTGCCGAGATGCGGAGCGGCCACAACGGAGAGCACGAGTGCGGCCGCACTCGCCACGGCGAGAGCGAGGCTCATCCGAGAGAGCCCGCGTTCGGTCGGCTGTGGTTTAAGGGGAGTGTGCATGGTGATTTCCTTTGCAATGCGATTGCTCGGACCGCACCATTCTGGTCGTCCTCTCACCCAATTCCAACGCCGACGTGTGCGGGGCATTGCGCCACCGACGACCAGATGCGGGAACGTCAAGCAACGAGCGTCAAGGAAGGCGATCGCCTGTCACACATCCGTCCATGACAAACCAGAGGGCAACGCCGAGGCGCACGATCGCTCCAAGCCTTGTCTACTCAACGACCGCGCGCAGTTCGTGTTACGTCCAGCCGCGCCTCGATCGGAACATCTAGCTCAGCCGCTCGAAACGACGACGTGATGGCGACGCGCCCGCGCCGGGGGAGTGAGAGGGACTTCGCGGGTCGTCAGAACGCGAAGCCGAACGCCCCGGCCCGCGCGGCCTGCGTCGCTCCCGTTCGACACGATCGCAACGATCTGACGTGCCGCGTGCTGTGAGCGGGTACAGCAGATCCAGCGATCGACGGCTTCGCCGCGCCGAAGCTCGCCGTTACTGCTCAAAATAGTCAAAGGCGATCCGCGCAATGTCCGCCTCGACGCGGGCATCGTCGCCGCCGGAGCCCCTATCGGACATGAGCACCATCACGTAGGTCCCTTTCTTCCCGTGTACGATGCCGGCATCATGCGTGGCGTTGTCCCAGTTGGCGGTTTTGTGTTCGACGCGTGTGCCGTCGGGAAGTTCTGCCGGGATGCGATCATCGAGCTCTTCCGTAGCCATGAGATCCGCCATCTCCTTGCTCGCGTCTCGACTCACAGCCTCGCCGCGCGCGATCGCGTCCACGAGCCGCGCCATATCACCCGCAGTGGCGGGCAAACTGCCGTCCTCCTTCAGCCGCGTCTGCCCGAGGCCCAGTGCCATCATCGCATCGTTGACGTTACCAGCGCCGGCGCGATCCTGCAGCATCACCGCGGCAACGTTGTCGCTCACGGACATCATCGCGGCCAGGAGATCGCGCACGCTCACACGGGCGCATGGCGCGACCAGATGCGGCCCGAGATCGAAGCTGGAATAGTAGTCGCTAGCAACGTACTCTTCGCCGAAGTTCAATATGCCCACCTCCCGCTGACGGAAGATCTCGTACATCACCTCGATCTTGAAGAGGCTCGCGGCGTAGAAGACGCGATCCGAATCGATGGCAACGCGCCGTCCGTCGCCGAGGTTCTCAATCACGACCGCGTAGTGCGATGCATTTGCACCAAGACGATCGCGGATGCGCCCTTCGAGCGTCGGGTCTGCACGCCGCGCCGGTGGCGAGGGCGCAGGTGAGCGAGCGGTCGTGGGGGACGGCAGCGGTGGAATCTCGATCGCGTGGGCGATCCGGATCGGCGGCGCAGGCGCCGGTGTGGCGGCGACGTCAAGCGCGTCGCCCGCGGCAAGCGTGGGCGAGGCTACCGGTGTGACGTAGGGATCTGGGCATTGCTCCTGCACCGCCGTTTGCGAAACAGTCGCGACCTCGCTCGGAGAAGGCCTGCTGGAAGGCAACGCCGCGGTCGCAAGAGCGATTGGCGGGGCCGATGGCGTGCGCTGCGACGACGCGGAGCCGGAGCACGCGGCCGTGACGACGGCGACCACGAGTACAAGCGGCATCGATCGTCGACGAGAGAGAGCGTCGCCAATCGCATCGAGAGGCGAGACAACTGGATGTCGCGATCGGCGTGAATTCGTTCGCGAGCCGAGAGGTGCACACTCCAAGGCTATTGCAGGACCATCGCGTTCCTTCGCAAATCGGTTGGCGCTCCTCGTTCCCGCACGAGTGAGCTCGCCTCCCCTAAAGGGGGCGAGCTCACAGATATTCATCGATTCGTCGTCGTCGCGAAACAGCTCCGGGAGAGACTACTGGCCCTCGCCCGAGTGCTCGACGGGCTCTGTCTCGTTCGCGTCCGGCGTCTTGCCGCCCTTGTGGTGGCCGTTTCCGCCAACGCCTGGCGTCTCGTTGGCATCGGGCGTCTCACCGGCCTCTGGCGTTTCATTCGCCTCTGGCGTCTTGTCGACCTTGCCCTGGCCGTGGTTCGCTCCCGGCGTTTCGTCCGCCTCCGGCGTCTCGCCCGCCTTTGGGGTCTTGTTCGCGCCCGGCGTCTTGTCGCCCTTGCCCTCGCCGTGATCTTTGGCAGTCTGGCAGGGGACGTTGACCGCCACGCCGCTCGGCACCGTCTTCACGATCGTCTCGCCTTTTTCGCAGATGCCGTCGTCGTCCGCCGGGTGGTGCTGCGGATTCTCCGTCGGGATGCCCTGAACCGCGCGCCTGGTACCTTCTGCTTCCGGTGTGCCGGAATCGTCCGGCTTGCCGCCGGCATTCGAGTTCCCATGCCCGTGGCTGTGCGCCTTGTGTGGGACATGGAGCGTAGCGAGCACTTCGTTCGCGTTGGTCGCGGCGCCGCTGACGCCGCCTGATGCGCCGACCGTCACGGCTCCGGCCGCAAAGATACCGGCCGCCGCAAACAGGGCGAGCCCGCGTCGTGCGCCTAAGAGTTTTGCAATCATGGGGTTTCGATCCTCCTGCCGGGATTCGTTTCTCTGATGTGCTACCGCAGCCAGCAACGCTGCCCGCCCAATCGCCGGGTTGGCGGGTGCGCTCTCGCTGGCGAAATGGCCAAGCTGCTGCCTGAGTTGCTGATCCGCGGCGAACGCTTGCTGAAGCTCGGGGTCTACGTCCCCAAGGTCTTCGCCCTGCTCCGCCCGCCG
>JANXYW010000308.1 GCA_025355835.1 Chloroflexota bacterium | reverse complement strand
GTCGAAGAGTCGGGCCTGCGCGTCGGCAACGTGCGCGAGGTCGCGGAGGAAGCCGACATCATCATGATCCTCGCGCCCGACCAGGTCGCGAAGGAGGTTTACTACAGCCACATCGCCGACGGCCTCAAGCCCGGCAACATGGTGATGTGGGCGCACGGCTTCAACGTCCACTTCGACCAGGTACAGACGCCGGACGATGTCGACGTCACGATGGTCGCGCCGAAAGGGCCTGGCCACCTCGTGCGCCGCGTGTACACCGAGGGCGGCGGCGTACCCGCGCTCTTCGCGGTACATCAGAATGCCACCGAGTCGGCGCGCCAGATCGCCATGGCGTACGCGAAGGGCATCGGCGCAACGCGCGCCGGTGTGCTGGAAACGACGTTCAAGGAAGAGACGGAGACGGACCTGTTCGGCGAACAGGCGGTGCTCTGCGGCGGCACGACAGCGCTCGTGAAGGCGGCGTTCGAAACGCTGTGCGAAGCGGGGTATCAGCCCGAACTCGCGTACTTCGAGTGCATGCACGAACTCAAGCTCATCGTCGATCTGATGTACGAGGGCGGCATGGAGTACATGCGCTACTCGATCAGCGACACGGCCGAGTACGGCGACTACACGCGCGGCCCGGTGATCATCGATGCGCACGTCAAAGAGAACATGAAGAATGTGCTTGGCCAGATCCAGGACGGCACCTTCGCGAAGGAATGGATCCTCGAGAACCAGGCGGGCCGCCCCAGCTTCAACGCGCTGCGCCGCATCAACGCATCGCACAAGATCGAAGAAGTAGGAGCGGAGTTGCGCGGCATGATGGCCTGGCTCAAGAAGAGCCGCTGACAATCGGCCGCAAGGTTGGTGCGCGTACGGACGGGCCTTCCGGCGTGTCCCCCGCAGCGATGAAGAACATGATGAACCGAACGACAACGAAGCACCGAACAGAAGACGCGAGCGCAGGACTGCGCGCGCTCGCGATCCTCACACTTCGCCCGCCCTCATCCGCCTCGGCGGAACGGAGGGCGGGGGCGGAGTAGGGCGGGACGGTGTCCCGCGCGTTTCAACTGAAACAGTGCAGTGGAGGACATCATGGAAAAAGTCATCATCTTCGACACAACCCTGCGCGACGGCGAGCAATCGCCCGGCGTCGCGCTGACCGCCATCGACAAGATGGAGATCGCGCATCAGCTCGAACGGCTGGGCGTCGACATCATCGAAGCCGGATTTCCCAAGACATCACCCGGCGATTTCGAGGCAGTGCAGGCGATCGCGCGGGAGATCAAGGGCTCGCAGATCGCGGGGCTGGCTCATGCGAATGCGGACGCGGTCGATGCCTGCTGGGACGCCGTGAAGGTCGGTACACAGCCGCGCATTCACGTCTTCCTGTCGAGCAGCGACATCCACATCATGCACCAGCTGGCCAAGGACAAAGAGACCGTGCTGGAGATGGCGCGCACGATGGTCGCCCGCGCCGCGGGCTACTGTAGCGATGTCGAATTCAGCCCAATGGACGCGACGCGCAGCGATCGCAGCTTCGTCTACTGGATGCTCGAGGAGTGCATCGCGGCGGGCGCAACGACGGTCAATATTCCGGATACGGTTGGCTACGCCATTCCCGAGGAGTTTGCGGCGTTCATCAAGGATATCTACGCGAACGTGAAGAACATTCACAAAGCGCGGGTCTCCGTGCACTGCCACAACGATCTCGGCCTGGCCGTGGCGAACTCGCTGGCGGCGGTATCCGTCGGCGCGCGGCAGATCGAGACGTGCATCAACGGCATCGGCGAGCGTGCCGGCAACGCTGCGCTCGAAGAAGTCGTGATGGCGATCAAGACACGCGGCGACTTCATGAACGTTGAGACAAACATCAACACGCAAGAGCTGTACCGAACGAGCCGCATGGTCGCGAACCTCACCGGAATGAGCCTGCAATCGAACAAAGCGATTGTCGGCGCGAACGCATTCCGCCACCAGTCCGGCATCCATCAGGACGGCGTGCTGAAGATGCGCGAAACGTACGAGATCATGGACGCGAAGGACATCGGCTGGCCTTCGGGCGGCGCCGAGATCGTGCTCGGCAAAGTGTCCGGCCGCCACGGATTCAAGGCGCGTCTCGAAGAGCTGGGCTACGAGCTGACCGAAGAGGAACTGTCGCGAGCGTTCATGGCGTTCAAAGAGCTGGCGGACAAGAAGGCCGAGATCGACGACCGCGACCTCGAAGCGATCGTAGCGGACAAGCTGCGCACACAGACCGAGATCTATCATCTCGACTTCGTACAGGTGTCGTGCGGCGACCACGCGACGCCAACGGCGACCGTGCGCCTGATCGGCCCCGATGGCGCGATCCACGCCGACGCGGCGCTCGGGACGGGGCCGGTCGACGCCGTCTACCGTGCAATCAACCGGATTGTCGATATCCCGAACGAACTGACGGAGTTCCACGTCAAGAGCGTCACCGAAGGCATCGACGCGCAGGGCGAAGTGACAATTCGCGTCGAAGGCGGCGGCCGCAGCTACCTGGGCCGCGGCGCCGATACAGATGTCATTGTCGCCTCAGCCAAGGCGTACATGAACGCCCTCAACCGCATGCTCGCCATCGACCGCCGGCAGGATGCGGAGGTGCGCGCGAATCCGTGACGTAAAGCGAATATAGCAAAAGTAAAGCTCCAATGGAATTATCCTTGATGATTGGTGGAGTGCGTGGTAGACTCGGGCTATGGCTAAGAAGAAAGAGCCGCGGTTCGAATACACCGTTCCCGAACCGCGAACGGTTCGGATCGGCGAGTCACTGGCTGTGTACTACGCAGTGCCGCCTGACGAGCACGAGGAGGCCGCTATGAGCGCTACGACGCGCCTGAGCGCAAAAAACCAGATCACGCTTCCGGCTGCCATGGTGCGACAGCTGGGACTCCGCGCCGGCGACGAAATAGATCTGCTGGCGCTGGAGCAGCGTGTGACGCTGGAACGGCGGCCGCGAACCCCCGAGGAGTGGGTGGATCGACTGGCCGGGGCACTGAGTCACGTTCCAGAGTGGGCCACCAACGAAAAGATAACTGAGTGGGTGCGCCACGAGCGTGACAGTTGGGATCGGGAGTGGGACAAGGACTGACCCGTTTCCTGAAGGATATTGGCCGCTACGACCGAGTCACGGTTGACACCTGCGGTTGCATCTTCCTGCTCGATCGTCGAGCCGGGCACCATGCGTTGGCGCGAGATCTATTCCTGGAAGCTGCGAGCAGGCGCCTGGGTGTGGAACTCGCAGGTATCACACTGATGGAACTACTCGTTCGGCCAGTTCGTAGCGGCGACCGGCGGGAGATTGAGGTGGTGATGACGCTTGCGAAACGACAAGCGGGCGTCGTCACCATGCCAATCACGGAGATGGTGCTGATGACGGCGGCGCATGTTCGCGCGGCGACTCGCCTGAAAGCGCCGGATGCACTCGTCGTGGCCTCAGCAACACTCAGCGGTTGCGGGGCTATTGTTGGGAATGACATCGATTTCAAGGTCATTAACGATTTCCCTCCGCTCGGTCCGGTCGGCGTCGGCGGACGCACGTTGCCGATGCCGCAATACATCCACTTCGATGACTATCAGGATGCTTCACCTAGCCCCGTGAGCATTCCGCGGAGAAGATCATGACGAAGACGCTATCGGAAAAGATATGGGACGCCCACCTGGTCCGTCACGCCGAAGGTAAGCCCGACCTGTTGTACATCGATCTGCACCTCGTGCACGAGGTGACGTCGGCGCAGGCGTTCGAAGGGTTGCGGCTCGCGGGGCGCAAGGTGCGGCGGCCCGACCTGACGCTTGCCACCGTTGACCACAACGTGCCGACGCGCGATCGCGACAAGCCGTGGGCCGACCCGCTTTCAACCAAGCAGGTCGAGACGATCAGCAACAACGCGGAAGAGTTCGGCGTGCCGTACTTCGGTGTCAACGATCGGCGCCAGGGGATCGTGCACATCATTGGCCCTGAGCAGGGGCTGACGCAGCCGGGCATGACGATCGTTTGCGGCGACAGTCATACTTCGACGCACGGCGCGTTCGGCGCGCTCGCATTCGGCATCGGCACGTCGGAAGTGGAGCATGTGCTCGCGACGCAGACGCTGGCGCAAGCGCTCCCGAAGACGATGTCCGTCGAGGTGAACGGCGCGTTGCATGAAGGCGTCACGGCCAAGGACGTCATTCTGGCGATCATCCGCAAGATTGGCGTCGCCGGCGGCGTCGGTCACGTCATCGAGTATCGCGGCGACGTGATCCGTGCGCTCTCGATGGAAGGGCGCATGACGGTGTGCAACATGTCGATCGAAGGCGGCGCGCGCGCCGGCCTCGTCGCGCCAGATGAGACGACGTTCGCGTACGTCGAGGGTCGCCCGTTCGCGCCGAAGGGCGCGGATTGGGAGCGCTCGCTCGACGCATGGCGCGCGCTGCCGACCGACGACGGCGCGGCGTTCGACGTACACGTCGAGCTGCGCGGCGAGGATATCGAGCCGTGCGTGACGTGGGGCACGACGCCGGCGCAGAGCGTGCCGGTCACGGGTCGCATCCCCGATCCGAACAGCTTCGACGATGAGCGGGTGCGCGAGCTTGCAGAGCGCTCGCTGACGTACATGGATCTCAAGCCCGGCACTGCGATCGAGGACATCAAGCTGGACCGCGTGTTCCTCGGCTCGTGCACGAATGGACGCATCGAAGATCTGCGTGTGGCTGCCGAAGTGGTGCGCGGCCAGCATGTCGCGAAGAGCGTCGCTGCGATGGTGGTGCCCGGCTCGGGCCTCGTGAAGGCGCAGGCGGAGGCGGAGGGCCTCGACGTGATTTTCAAGGAAGCGGGCTTCGACTGGCGCGACGCCGGGTGTTCGATGTGCCTCGGCATGAACCCGGACTTTCTGCTGCCGGGCGAGCGTTGTGCATCGACCTCGAACCGCAACTTCGAGGGGCGGCAGGGGCCCGGCGGACGCACCCATCTCGTCAGCCCGCAGATGGCCGCCGCCGCCGCGATCGCCGGCCACTTCGTCGATATCCGCACATGGAGGCCAGCCTGATGGAGCCGTTCAAGAAAGTCCGCGGCAAGATCCTGCCGCTGCCGCGCGCCGACGTCGACACCGACCAGATCATCCCGGCGAAGTACCTCAAGCGCATCGAGCGCACGGGCTTCGGCGAGTTCGCGTTCGACGCGTGGCGCAAAGATCCGAACTTCGTGCTCAACGACCATCGCTACGATGGCGCAGAGATCCTGGTGACGGGCCCGAACTTCGGGTGCGGCTCGTCGCGCGAGCATGCGCCGTGGGCGCTGCAGCAGATGGGGCTGAAGGCGATCGTCGCGCCGTCGTTCGCCGACATCTTCCGCAACAACTGCGCGAAGATCGGCCTGCTCACGGTCGAGCTGCCGCAGGAGAGCATCGACCGCCTGATCGCGCGCGCGGAGGACTC
>JANXYW010000276.1 GCA_025355835.1 Chloroflexota bacterium | reverse complement strand
GAACGGATCCGGATGTGCCGTCTACGCGAGACGAAGGCTAGCGGAATGGCCGCTATGTATCTCTATTGCAGGCGCTGCACGCTACGCGACTCAAGCGATGACGTACCCCCGTACGGGATAGGCTGCTCGTCGCGGTAGACTCCATCCATGAAGGTTCATCTTCCATACGGCGAACTCGGGCTTGATGTAGACGTACCCGATACGGCTACGGTGCTACTGCCGGAGCGCGTCGATATCGTTGCCGATCCGGATGCGGCGGTGCGGGCGGCGACCGCCGCGCCGATCGGGCGGCGGCCGTTGCGGGAGATGGTGCGTGCCGGACAGCGCGCGGCGATCGTCGTTTCGGACGTGACGCGGCCGGTGCCGAACCAGGTGATCTTGCCGCCAATACTCGAGACGCTCGAAGCGGGAGGCATCGCGCGCGACGACGTCACGATCGTCGTCGGGACGGGGCTGCATCGCGTGTCGCGGGCGGACGAGCACGCGCGGTTTCTCGGCGAGGCGATCCTGTCGCGTTACCGCGTCGTCGATCACGACGCGCGCGACGCGTCCACGCAGGTGTTCCTCGCGACGGGGCCGCGGACGATGGGCGTGTGGCTGAATCGCGAGTACCTGAACGCGGATCTGCGCATCCTCACCGGGTTCGTCGAGCCGCATCTGTTCGCCGGGTACTCCGGCGGCGGCAAGGCGGTGATGCCGGGGATCGCGGGCGCCGACGAGATCATGGCCAATCACGACACGCGCATGATCGGCCACCCGAAGGCCACGTGGTGCACCACCGACGGCAATCCGATCTTCGAGCAGATGCGCGACGTGGCGCTGAAGACCGATCCGTCGTTCATCGTCAACGTGACGCTGGACGAGGAGAAGCGCATGACGGGCGTCTTCGCAGGCGAACTGCGCGCGGCGCACGACGCGGCGATTGCGCAGGCAGCGCGGCAGGCGATCGGCCCGATCCCGCACCTGTACAACATCGTCGTCGCGACGAACATGGGATATCCCGCCGACCTGGTGCTGTATCAGGCCGTGAAGGGGATGTCGGTGGCCGCGCAGGCGTGCGCGACCGGCGGCGCGATCCTGCTCGTCGCCGAGTGCCGTGAAGGCGTCGGCGGCCCGGAGTACACCGAGCTGATGCGCAGCGAAGCATCGCCAGCGGCGCTGCTCGATCGCTTCTCGCAGGGCGATCACCGCACGGTCCACGACCAGTGGCAGGTACAGGTGCAGGCGATGGTGCAGGCGCGTTGCGACGTCTGGTTGCACTCCTCGCTGGATCGCGCGACGGTTGAGTCGGCGCACCTGCGCTACGCGCCGGACGCGACGTCGACGCTTGCGTCGCTGATCGAAGAGAAGCGCACCGCGCTCGGCCGCGAGCCAACCGTGTGCGTGCTGCCGTACGGGCAGCTCACGGTGCCGCGCGTGGTAGCGTAGGTCGCGCCGAACACGGATTCGAACGAGAAGGGAGTCTCACATGCGTTTCCTGATGTGTGCCTTGGCGGTGACCGCAGTGATCTTCGCGGCATGCGGGGGCGGATCGAAGAAGGCGGCGACGCCAGCGGCCGGCGTGAAATCGCCCGCAGCGGCGAAGAGCACGCCATCGACCGCGGCGACCTGCCCGACGCCGGCGGCGGGCCCGCCCAATTCGCTGGTGTACACGGCACCCGCTACGTCGCAGACGCAGGCGGTGCTGAACAGCGTACAGGTCACCAGCGGCACCTGCTCCGACATCGCGACGTTCACATTCAGCGGTGCGAACGTACCGGGGTACACGGCGAAGTACGTCCCGTCGACGTCGGCGTGCGGCTCCGGCAATCCCGTCGCGACTGCGGGCCCGGCACAGCTCGCGCTCCGATTCGAGCCCGCCGTCGCGCACGACAACAACGGCAACCTCACGGTAAGCCCGCTGTCGTTCGCGCCCAACGCTCCGTCGATCAAGGAGGTGAAGTCGACATGCGACTTCGAGGGCGAAGTCGCATGGGTAATCGGTACGGAGCTGCGGTACTACGCCGTAACGACGGCGTCGTCGCCGCCGCGGATCATTGTCGAGGTCTACCAGTAGGTGTGGGCGACCTCGCACCGCTGCTGGGAGGTCCAGCGCAGCGTACTCGCGGGAGTCTCGGTAGCTTGTATCAGATGGCGGCGGGTGGCGGGTAGGGTAGAGGTCAGTCGCGAGCTTCGAATATGACGCCGTCTTGCCAAACCTTCTTGGGATCGGGCGCGCCCGAAGCGCCGAGCGTGCCATCTTGACGGAGGTACTGATGCACGATCGCGATTCGCTGGCCATCGCGATCCGTGTATGTGATAGTCTGAATTCGCGTACAGAATGGCTCGTTGGCCTTCGGCGCGCTCGGGTGACCATCACGCAAGATGACTTCCCGAAGCTCGCCAGCTTGGGCCCGTTGCCAATATCGGCCGTCGTTGAACATCGAGCGCAACTGTCTCGCGGCAACGACCCGAACGCTTGGGATTTCGGCCATGAAGTCGTCTCTCTATCTCACGATTCAGGAGCAGCTACGGCGATTTGTTTCGGGTGAACTCGCGCTCGACGCGTTCCGCGACTGGTTCACGCCCGCGACTTGGGGCATCGACAACACCAGTACCGACGACGCGCGCGAGTTGAGTTACGAGATCGAGCACCGGTTGGCCGAGTTTACGCACGGCGACTGGGACGAGCAAGAACTCCGATTGCTCTTGCGGCCATTCGCTGAGCGCCGCTCCGAAGCCGCATCCGCCTAGCCTACCACCGCAGCACGGGCTTACGCGCCGCCGTCGCCTCGTCGAGGCGGCGAAGCGGCGCGTTGTGCGGGGCTTCGCGCAGGAGCTCCGGCTGCGTTTCGGCCTCGGCCGCGATCTGCAGCATCGCTTCGCAGAAGGCGTCTAGCGTTTCCTTTGTTTCGCTTTCGGTGGGCTCGATCATCAAGGCTTCTTCGACGACGAGAGGGAAGTAGATGGTCGGGGGATGGTAGCCGTAGTCGATCATGCGCTTGGCGATGTCGAGCGTTTTCGCGCCCTGCGCTTTCTGCTTGCGGCCGCTGAACAGCACCTCGTGCATGCACGTGCGGTCGTGCGCGAGATCGTACGCGCCGCGGAGGCGCGCTTGCACGTAGTTCGCGTTGAGCACTGCGGCCTCGCTCATGGCGCGCAGCCCGTCGGGGCCGAGGCTGCTGATGTATGCGTAGGCGCGCAGGAGCACGCCGAAGTTGCCGTGGAATGCGCCGAGGCGGCCGATCGTGCGTTCCGGATCGTGGAGGCGATACGTGGCCGAGGATGGAGGATGGATGATAGAGGATGGACGACCCGAGCCACTTCCATCTTCCATCTTCCATCTTTCATCTTCGTCGGCGTCAACGACGACATGCGGGGACGGCAGGAACGGGATCAGGTGTTCCTTCACGACGATCGGTCCCGCCCCCGGCCCGCCCCCGCCGTGTGGCTGGCTGAACGTCTTGTGCAGGTTGATGTGCATGACGTCGAAGCCGAGATCGCCGGGCTTCACCTGGCCGACCATCGCGTTGAGATTCGCGCCGTCGCCGTACATCTGCGCGCCGTGCGCGTGCACCATCTCCGCGATCTGCACGATGTTGCGGTCGAACAGGCCGAGCGTGCTCGGCAGCGTGATCATGAGGGCGGCGACCGTCGGGCCGTGCTCTTCGAGCGCGACGCGCAGCGCATCGAGATCCATGTCGCCGTCCGGCTGCGGCTTCACGGCAACGACATCGAATCCGGCCATCGACGCCGTCGCGGGGTTCGTGCCGTGCGCCGAATCGGGCACGAGGATCGTCGTGCGCTTCTCGCCTCGCGATTCCAAATATGCCTTGATGACGAGCACGCCGGCCAGTTCGCCCTGCGCGCCAGCGAGCGGCGCCAGCGACGTTTCGGCCATGCCGGTGATCTCGGCGAGCGTGCGCTGCAGGCCGTACACCACCGCAAGCGCGCCCTGCACGTCGGCGGCGGGCTGCATCGGGTGCGCATCGGCGAAGCCGGGCATGGCGGCGATGGCGTCGTTCACTTTCGGGTTGAGCTTCATCGTGCACGACCCAAGCGGGTACATGTGCGTATCGATCGACCAGTTGAGCTGCGACAGCCGCGTGTAGTGGCGCACGACATCAAGCTGCGACAGTTCGGGGAGTCGCAGATCGCGACGCAGCAGTTCGGCGGGTGGCGCTTCGGCGCCGGGCACATCTGAGTGCGGCATCGCGACGGCGATGCGTCCGGCGTGCGAGCGCGCGTCGAGCGTGGGTTCTGGCTGTTGGAGGTTGAAGGTTGAAGATTGGAGGTTGGTCATCGCGATACCTCCGCAAGCGCTTCGACGAGCGCGTCGATTTCGACCCGAGTGTTGAGTTCGGTCGCGCAGAGAAGCATGCGGTTGTGGATGGCGTCGGACACGTCGAGGCCGCCGATGATCCTGCGCTCGATGAGCGCGCGGTTGATCTCCGACGGCGGCTTCTGCGGCCGGACGACGAACTCGTGGAAGAACGGCTCGTCGCGCTCGACGCGGAAGCCGGCCAGTTCATCAATACGGTCGGCGAGATAGTGCGCCTTCTCGTAGCAGAGCTCCGCAACGCGGCGGAGTCCGCGAGGCCCGAGCGCCGCGAGGTACATCGATGCGGAGAGCGCGATGAGCTGCTGGCTGGTACAGATGTTGCTGGTGGCGCGCTCGCGGCGGATGTGCTGTTCGCGCGTCTGCAGCGTGAGCACGTAGCCGGTGCGGCCTTCGAGATCGGCGGTGCGGCCGACGATGCGGCCGGGCATCTGGCGAATGTAGTCGTTGCGGCAGGCGAACAGCCCCACATACGGACCGCCGTACGAAAGCGATACGCCCAGTGACTGTCCTTCGGCGACCACAATGTCGGCGCCGTACTCGGACGGCGGGCGGTACATGCCGAGACTGATCGGTTCGGCGGCGACGAGGAACAGCGCGCCCGCGGCGTGCGCCGCTTCGCCCCACGACGCGGCATCGAGCGACATGCGACCGTAGAAATCGGGCTGCGCGACGGCGAGGCACGCGTGTTCGTCGCTGAGGACGAACGTTGCGCCGGGCGCGGGGTGCGGCATCATGTCGACTCCGATGTCGCGGCCGTGCGCGTAGCCCTGTACGACGGCGAGCCAGTTCGGATGCACACGCTCGGACACGGCGATACGGCGGCGCCCGGTGACGGCGCACGCCATCAGGCACGCCTCGGCCAGCGCCGATGCGCCGTCGTACATGCCGGCGTTCGCGACATCCATGCCGGTCAGTTCGCACACCAGCGACTGGAACTCGAAGATGGTCTGCAGCGTGCCCTGGCTGACCTCCGGCTGGTACGGCGTGTAGCTCGTGAGGAACTCGCCGCGCATGACGAGCGGATCGATCAGCGACGGACGGAAGTGGTGATACGCGCCCGCACCGAGGAAGCACGCGTAGTCGGAGCCCGTGCGATTGCGCGCCGCGAGCGTGCGCATCTCGTCGAGCAGTTCCAGCTCGGTGAGCGCGTCGGGGATGTTGATGGACGGGTTGCGATACGCCGCCGGAATGTCGGTAAAGAGATCGTCGGTGGAGGCGACGCCGATGGTCGCGAGCATGGCTGCGCGATCGTCGGGCGTGAGCGGGATGTACGGGTGCGGTTCGGTCACGAGCGGTCGCGCCTCAACTGGTCGGGTCTCTGTGGTCACGCATCGGGCTCCCTTCGGACAGCCTGGAACCTAGAACCTGGAACCTACGTCGCTGTGAATGCGTCGTACTCGGCGGCGGAGAGGAGTTTGTCGGCTTCGGCTGGATCCGTGAGCTTCACTTTGAGCAGCCAGCCTTCGCCGTGCGGGTCGCTGTTCACCAGCTCCGGCTTCTCGACGACCTTTTCGTTCACTTCGAGCACTTCGCCGGACGCGGGCGTGAAGAGATCGGAGACTGCCTTCACCGACTCGATCTCGCCCATCTTCTCGAACTGCGTGATCGATGCACCGGGCTGCGGCAGATCGACGTAGACGACATCGCCGAGTTGATCTTGCGCATAGTCGGTGACTCCGATCGTGGCGCTGTCGCCATCGATCTTTAGCCACTCGTGCTCTTTCGAGTATTTGCGGTCGGTGGGGTTGGCTGGCATTACATCTCCGTACTCGTGATCGTGCGGGCGGACAGTTCGAGGACCTGTCCCTACGGGTTGGGCGACACTTCATTGCTGTTCGAGACGAACGGGCGGCGGACGACTACGACGGACAGCATGCGACCACGGACGTCGACCTCCAGTTCGGTGCCGTACTTGGTGAGATCGAGCGGGAGGTACGCCATGGCGATGCTTGCGCCGAGCGTCGGTGAGAAGCCGCCGCTGGCGATCGTGCCGACCGGTTCGCCGCGGCGCAGGATCGGATAGTGGTCGCGGATGACGCCGCGATCGATCGCTTTCATGCACGTCAACTTGCGCGTCGGTCCCGCTGCCTTCAGCTGCGCGAGCGCGTCGCGCCCGACGAACTCGGCGCCATCGTCGAGGCTGACGACCCAGCCGAGGCCGGCCTCGTACGGCGTCGTGGTCTCGTCGATGTCGTTTCCCCACAGCGCCAGCGCCGCCTCGAGGCGGAGCGTGTCGCGCGCACCGAGTCCGCACGGCTCGACGCCCTCGGCGACGAGTTGACGCCAGATGGCGCGGCCCGCTTCGGTCGACGTGACGATCTCGAACCCGTCCTCGCCGGTGTAGCCCGTGCGCGAAACGAAGAGCTTGTATTGCATGAACGGCAGCTCGGTGCACTCACGATGCGCGAGCGCCGCGACCTCCGGGCCGATGATGCGCGCCATGCGGCCGCTCGCCGCCGGACCCTGCACCGCGAGCATCACCGTCTGCTCCTGCCGATCGATCAGTTCGACATCCATACCCGGCTGCACGAGCGCGCGAATCTGCGCGAGATCGCGATCCGCGTTCGAAGCGTTGCCCACGACGAGGAAGCGCTGCGGATCGAGGCGGTAGATGTAGGGGTCGTCGATGATGCCGCCGTGGTCGTTGCAAAGCAGCGTGTAGTGGCCGCGCCCTTCGGCAATCTTCGCGACGTTGTACGTGACGGCGCTGCGCAGCAACCGTTCGGCATCGGCGCCGACGACGAAGAGGCGGCCCATGTGCGAGACATCGAAAACGCC
>JANXYW010000265.1 GCA_025355835.1 Chloroflexota bacterium | reverse complement strand
CGTGTTGCTCCCGTGACCGTGTCTACCGCCAGTGTGTTCGTGCCCACGGCGATGATCGTGTCCGCGGGCGCAGGCCCGCTTCGGTACATTGCGCCTACTGCGACGCGAGTCGGACGTGGGGGGCTGGCGGTCGCAACTGGTGTTGCGCTGGCAGCGGGCTGTGGCGTGCGGCTCGCCGCCAGGTTCGCGGCATGATCGGAACCGCGGCATGCAGCCGTACCGACAGCGGCGAAGACTACTCCGGACAGAACCAGCGCCCGTGCGAGGTTCGTCGACCGGGTCGCATCACTCCGACGACGCATCATCCGCGAAGCATATCACCGTAGCGCCGCCGTTTTCTGTTCGTCGGCGGGACAAGAAGAGAGGACAGCGCTTGCCGCCCTCCCTCGCGTTCGTTCGATGGCTCGCGTCGAGGCCTACTTGACGGTGAGCTTGCCTTGCATTTCGGTGGGGTGGAAGTCGCAGCGGAAGTCGTAGGTACCCGCGGCGAGGGTGACGGTCATTGTGGCGGTGCCGCCGCCCGGGATGGTGGCGGGCTTCGAGCAGGGTTCGGTGCCGGTCGTCTTGCAAAAGGCTACGGCGTAGCTGCCGCCAGCGGCTACGTGGACGTTGTGTGTGCCGACGCCTTTATTCGTGATGTTGATGGTGCCACCGGACGAGACCGAGACGCCTGCGGCGGTGAACTTGTTGTCCTCCATATCAATCTCCGCCGCGCCTACGGGCGCCGGCGTCGATGATCCGCTTGCCGGAACGCTAGCGACGGCGGTGGGAGCTTCCTTCACTTCTTTGTTGCCCTCGTCGTAGAGAGCGGCTGCGGTACCGCCGATCGCGAGCGTCGCTACCGCGATGCCGGCGACGCCGAGGATCTGCCAGCGCGGGGCCGACGGGTTGCTCGAAAAGTACGACGCGATGCCGAGAATGCCGAGCGCGATGCCGGCCGCGAGGGGCGTGGCAGCTGCGCTGGGCAGGGCCAGGTAGATGCGCGAGAGGCCGTAGATGGAGAGGAGGGCGAACGCCAGCACGCCGATCGGGATGAGCAGCGCGAGCGCGAGCCGGTCGTAGATACGGTTCGGGGCATCCGCGGCCTCGCTCTTCAATGACTCCATGCGGTGCACTTGAAGGCTGTTTGGGACAGTTTCGGACTCGTGTGCTTTGGCGATGCTCTCGACGTTGATCTTGAGAGTCGAGTAGTCCGCCATGGCGTTGTTATTCGCCCAGCGGGTCTCGGCGACGACGAGGATGTTCCCTTCGGGGTTCGCTGTGCGCGTGATGCGCAGGCCAAGGCAGCCACGCTGCGCGGACGCGGCATCGCGGTGGGCTTCGAGCGCCGTCAGGAGCCCTTGCGGCCCCGTGGCCTCATCGAGCTTCGTCGCGGCGATCTGGACGAGAACCGTCTGTACGTACTCCATGCTCACCCTACACTGCGAACCGGGCGTGCCGCGCGGGCGGCGCCCCTCTCGTGGCCTTGGCCGAAGCCAGCATATAGTAGCGATCCCGCCTTGTTAGCACTAGGGCCGAACGGCGCGCAGGCGAAGCTAGTTCGTAGCTATTGGGGTGACCGCGGCGGCGCTGGTTTCGAGCGCGAGCGCGAGGACGCTCTCGACCTCGTCTGCGGCAACGATGCCTTCGAACTTGCCGGCGATGCGGCCTTGGCGGTCGACGACGAAGATCCAGGGTTCTGTGGCGAGGCGCCATTCGCGCATGGCCCGGACGGTGTTCTGGATGTTGTCTTCTCGCAGGTCGCGCAGGATGTACGGCTCGACGTGGATGAAGACGGCGCGGCCAGCGTACGCGCCAGCAAGCGGATCCATGACGGTGTCCATCACCGGGCCGCAGGTGCGGCTGCGACAGTAGGCCGGCGTCGCGAAGGCGATGACGAGTGGCTTACCGGTTTTCAGTGCGTCGGCGATCGTCGTGTCATGCATGGCCGGGCGCGGCGGGAACGACGAATCGATCTCTTCGATGTTCGGCGCCGTCGCAAGGGTCTGCTGGATCGACGCGGGCGCGGCGTCGCCGATTGCGGGCTCCGTGGTTCGGTCGAGGACGTTGAACCGAAAGAGCACAGGCTTCAACTGCTTGTCGGCATGCGTGATCGTGATCTCGACACCCCAGTCGCCGGGTTCGTCGAACTCGCCATTCGAGACGTAGACGCCGTTGTTGCCGGACGGCGTGCGCTCGTGGTTCGACTGCTCGTCGATGTAGGAAAGGGCGATCGGGATGAAGCGCGCGTCGGTCGTGGAGCGTAGCTTCGTGCCGCGGTTGAGGTTGTAGTAGCGAAGGCGCACGAGCGCATCGAGTACGCGATCATCGTCGCGATTGATGATGCTCATCAAGACGCGATTCTCGCCGACGGCGAGTTCGCTGTTGAGTATCGTTGGGAATAAATCGCCGCTGCCGAGACTGATGACCTTCGGGAAGTCTGGCGTGTCGTTCGATGATGTGCAGCCTGCGGCGGCGACGATGGCAGCGACCGTCGCGAGTGCGAGTGCGAGTGCGAGTCCGCAGCGCAGCTCCCATCGTGGCGCGATCATCGTTCTAGGCTGACGCTGCGGCTGGTGCCGAGATAGAAGACGGCGGCTGCGAGCACTGTCAACACCGCGAGATCGACCGGCACGCCGAGATAGCCGCCGGAGTCGCGGGCATAGAGCGACGCCTGTATGAGATCGACGCCGTACGAGAGCGGGTTGATGCGCCCGAGGATCTTCAACCAGATCGGGAGTTGGTCGAGGGGAAAGAACGCGCCGGAGAAGAAGAGGAACGGGAAGAGCACGAGGTTCATCACGAGGTGGAAGCCCTGCATCGAACGGATGCGTGAGGCGAGGAGTTGGCCGAGGCCGGAGAGAAAGAGGTTGAGCAGCACGACTCCGAGCACCGTGAGCGCGACACTGCGCACGACGCCGTACTGCCAATGGAAGTGGATCGCTGGGATTGCAGCCGCGACACCGAGGACGATGAGCGCCTGCGCGACGCCGATGACGACCGAGCTGAGCGTCTTTCCGAGGAGGATCACGCGCTGCGAATGCGGCGCGGCAAAGAGCACACGCAGGATGCCGGAATCGCGATCCTGGTAGTACGTGGCGCTGGAGAACGTGGACGAGAAGAGCGCCGTCATGACGATCATGCCAGGCGTGAGAAACGTGACGTAGTCGTCGATGTTGCGCGGGTCGAGTCCGTCCTGAACACCTGCACCGAGAATCGCTAACAGCATGAGCGGGAAGAAGACGGACGAGTAGAGCTGGGAGCGCGATCGAAAGAATCCGCGGAGGTCGCGGACGACGAGCGCGGCGATGGCGTCTAATTCGCGCATCAGACTGTGCTCCGCTGCGCGGCGTCGGACGTGGAGATGGTCTTGCCGACGAGCTGGAAGTAGACGTCTTCGAGTGTCGTTTCCTCGATCTGGACGCCGTTGATGCGGCTGCCCGCGTCTTGAAAGAGGCGCGTGAGGAACGGGCTGGCGGCATCGACCGTGACGTGCGTCGTGCGGCCCGCGATGCGCACACCACCGACGCCTGGCCACGACTCGATCGTGGCGGCTTCGCGCTCGGCGTCATCTTTCCACTCGACGCGGACGGCATCGTGGCGGAGATCGCGTTTCAGGTCGGCGGGCGTGCCGTGCGCGACGACTCGGCCCTCGTCGAGCAGGGTGATGGTGTGGCAGTAGCGTTCGGCCTCGGCGACATCGTTCGTTGCCAGGAGCAGCGTCGTGCCGGCGGCGTTCGCTTCGAGCAGGTGCCGCCAGAGATCCTGCCGCGAATCGAGATCGAGTGCGAGCGTCGGCTCGTCGAGCAGGAGCAGCGCTGGTTCGGTGAGGAGTGCGCGCGCGAGTTCGAGGCGGCGTTTCATGCCGCCGGAGAGCGTCGCCGTCATCGATGCAGCGCGGTCGGTGAGGGCGACGTTGTCAAGGAGCTGCGTTGTGCGCTGCTCTGTCGTGGCGCGCGGGAGGCCGAACATGCGGCCTTGCAGTTGCATCGATTCGCGGACGGTCATCGTGGGGTCGAGGGACGGTTCCTGAAAGACGATGCCCATACGCGCTCGCAGCTTCGCGCTCAGCGGCTGGCCGAGGACGCGGATGTCGCCACTATCGGGCTTGCGGCGACCGATGAGCATCGAGAGCAGCGTGCTCTTGCCGCAGCCGTTCGGGCCAAGCAGGCCGAAGATGGTGCCCTGGGGCACGGAAATGCTGAGGCTGTCGAGGGCGCGTCGTTCGCCGTACGCGTAGACGAGGTCGCGCGCATCTACGGCGGCGGATGCCGCATCTGCGTTCGTTCGCGTCGATGGGGTCGTGGTGACAGTGCTCAATATGTAGGGGCTGAATCGCCCGAAAGCAGGATAACAAGTGTCGATCGGTAGCGGAACGCGCGTTCATTCGCGGTGTACGTACATTCGCAGCGTTCGCGCAGCCACCCATTGTCGTGCAGTGTCTTTGTTGCTCCGTAGCGTCCAGGACGCTTCGCACGCCAAGAGACAGCGGGTCACTGGCGTTGTACTTCGTGTTCCGGCTTTGCCGGACGCACAGCCGAGACGGCTATGCCACGCGCTTCGCGTGTCGCCATGGAGCGTCTATGCAGAAGCCTGCTCTAGCGCTGTGAAGATGAGTTAGTGTACATTTGACACTAAGTCCGATGAGACGGGCGATCTGGAAGGTTGCGGGAGCCGAACGATGCAAACCCTTCGCGTGGGGCTGGCGCAGATCGATACCACAGTCGGCGATCTTGACGGGAACGCGTCGAAGATCATCGATTGGATCGGGCGTGCGCGCGATTTGGGCGTCGATGTGGTGGCGTTTCCGGAACTGGCCGTGACCGGCTATCCGCCGGAGGATCTGTTGCTGCGCCGATCGTTCGTTGAGGACAACATCGCCGCACTCGATCGGATTGCCGCCGCGACGAAGGGCATCGTGGCCGTCGTTGGGTTTGTGGACGCCGATGAGGACATCTACAACGCGGCTGCCGTGATCTGCGACGGGAAAATTGCTGCTCGCTACCATAAGCGCTTTCTGCCGAACTACGGCGTGTTCGACGAAGACCGCTACTTTCAGCGCGGCAGTGTGTCGCCCGTGTACGTGATTGCGGGTGTCGATGTTGGCGTAAACGTCTGTGAGGACATCTGGTATCCAGACGGGCCGACGCGCGAGCAGGCGTTGGCTGGCGCCGAAGTGATCATCAACATCAACGCGTCGCCGTACCACCGCGGCAAGGGCGCACAGCGCGAGACGATGGTCTCGACGCGGGCGAGCGACAACGCGGTCGTCGTCTGCTACGTGAATGCTGTCGGCGGCCAAGACGAGCTGGTGTTCGACGGGCACAGCATGGTCTGCGACGAGCGCGGGACGCTGGTCGCGCGTGGCGCGCAGTTTCGGGAAGACCTCCTTGTGTACGACATCGACGTTGAAGGCGTGAAGCAGGCTCGACTGCACGATCCTCGATACCGGAGAGAGCGCTCGGCGGTCGTTGGAGGTTCGCCGAAGATGCGCGTTTCGAACTCGCCGTTCGGCGATACGAAGCCGTTCGTGTCGCCGGCCATGCCGCCGCTGCTCGATCCAGTTGCGGAGGTATGGGAGGCGCTGGTGCTGGGCGTGCGCGACTATATCGGCAAGACGGGTTTCGAGACCGTGGTGATTTCCCTCTCTGGTGGGATCGATTCGTCGATCGTGGCGGCGATCGCGGTGGACGCACTAGGTGCGGACCACGTGGTGGGCGTGTCCATGCCGTCGCGGTTCTCTTCGGACGGGAGCAAGACGGACGCGCAAGAATTGGCGGAGCGGCTGGACATTCGTTTCATGACGATCCCGATAGAGCCGGCGTTCGAGGCGATGCTGGGGATGCTGAAGCCGGCGTTCGCGGACACGCAGTTCGGGACGGCGGAGGAGAATTTGCAGGCGCGGATCCGCGGCAACCTCCTGATGTCGCTGTCGAACAAATTCGGCTGGATGGCACTGACGACGGGCAACAAGAGCGAGATGGCGACGGGGTACGCGACGCTGTACGGGGACATGGCCGGGGGGTTCGCCGTGATCAAAGACGTGCCGAAGACATTGGTCTGGGAACTGTGCGGGTATCGGAACCGGGTGGCGGGGCGGGAGATCATCCCGGAGAGCGTGATCAGCAAGCCGCCGAGCGCCGAGCTGCGGCCGGATCAGCTCGACACGGACAGCCTGCCGCCTTACGAGGTGCTCGACCCGATCATCGAAGCGTACGTGGAGGAGGACCGGACGATCGACGAGATCGTGGGGATGGGGTACGACGCTGCGTTGGTGGAGCGGGCGGTGAAGATGATCGACCGGAACGAGTACAAACGGAGGCAGGCGGCGCCCGGCGTGAAGATCACGCCGCGCGCCTTCGGCCGCGACCGGCGGCTGCCGATTGCGAACCGGTATCGGCCGCGGTAGCAGTGACTAGTGGCTGGTACATGGTGGCTGGCGGAAGAGGGTCGATTGGCTGAGATTCGTGGGTTGATCTTCGACTACGGCGGCGTGTTGTGGGACATGCGATGGGATCTTGCGCGCACGCTCGAGCAGGAGCACGGCCTGCGCGCGCGGACGATTGTCGAAACGCTCTACGGGTCGGATGCGTGGCGGAAGATCGAAGTTGGCGTCGGTGATCGGCAGGCATGGCTTGACGATTCGCACCGGGCGTTGGAGGCTGCTGCGGGACGTGAGCTGCCGCCGCTGCACCAGCATTGGCGTGAGCGGCAACATCTGATCGCGCCGAACATCGACCTGATACGCCGGCTGCGGCCTGCGTACAAGACTGCTGTGGTGAGCAACGCGGACAGTACGCTGAAGCGCGCACTGCGGGAGTCGCACGGCATCGCCGATCTGTTCGATGACATCGTTGTGTCCGCGGACGTGGGGATGGCGAAGCCGGATGCGCGGATCTATGCACTTTCGGCGCAGCGGCTCGATCTGGCGCCGGGCGAGTGCGTGTTCATCGACGACCTGCCGGCGAATGTTGAGGCGGCACGGGACGCGGGGATGCACGCCGTGCACTTTCTCGTGAACGAGCACGTGCTCGAGATGCAGCTCGCCGAACTGGGCGTGCGGCCGCGCGCATAGGCGCTCGCTCTCTTCTCCCGATGTCGCCGCTGGCCGTGCCATTCGGCCGTGCATCTCGTGCCGTTCAGTGGCCCCTGCCGTGCCGACCTTCCCTGTCGCCCCACTGTTGTCAGCCGCATGATGACATTGAGGATATTCGACGGCCCGCGACGGGCTGCTGAACGCAAACTAGGAGGAGTACCAAATGCGAACGTATCTATCAATCGTAGCAGTGCTGGTTGTGTTGGCGATTACAGCGGCATGCGGCGGCACGAGCAGCGGCGACAAGACGAAGACGGCGGCGGCCGGGAAGCCATCCGTCGCAGCGACGCTTGCTCCAGCCGCCACTGCGGCCGCTTCGCCGGCCACGACGGCGGTATCGGGGACGGCAATCAAGGTCAGCGTGAAGGACTTCGCGTTCGCGCTCGACAAGAGCAGCGGACCCGTCGGCAGCTTCACCTTCACAGCAACAAACACCGGCCCGACCGACCACGAATTCGTTGTCTTCAAGACGGATCTCGCTCCCGACAAATTGCCGCTCGTCGCGGACAAATCGAAAGTGAACGAAGACGGCGACGGTGTGCATCACATCGACGAGATCGAGGACCTCAACATCAGCGACACGAAGAGTCTCACCGTGACGCTAGAGCCCGGAGCGTACGTCTTCGTCTGCAACCTTCCAGCCCACTACAGCCAGGGCATGTACACGCCCTTCACCGTGAAGTAGGCACGGTTCATCAGGGCAATGACGCAAAGGGGTCGCCGCGGCGGCCCCTTTGCTTTGCGCCGCTCGTCCCAGATAATCGCCCGTACGACGTGCGGGCGATCCTGTAGCGACGGAGGGGTGCATGGACTGGCAGGACATCTACAAGCAGCGGTTGACGACGCCGACCGAGGCGATGAAAGCCGTGCGCTCGGGCGACACGGTGATGATTCCGATCTTTCCGCCGGTGACACTGGCGATGGCGCTCGCGGCGCGTCGCGATGAGCTGAAGGACGTGACCGTGCGACTGCTCGCGCCCGCCGCCGATCCGGGGTGGCTGCGGATGCCCGACGAATCGACGTTCAAGGTCGAGTTTGAGCTGTACATCGGCGACTTCGCCCGGTTCGTGATGGACGAGCGGCGCGGCACGTACCTGCCGAATCTCTTCTCGCTGGGCATGAAGGCGTACGACGATGAGCGGCACAGCGATGTGAAAGTTCCCGATGTGCTGATCTGCACCGTCTCGAAACCGAATCGCGCCGGGTACTGCCACTTCGGCGTGCACAACTGGGTGCAGCGATCGTACGCGCGGCGCTGCCCGATCGTGATCGCACAGGTCGATGAGTCGCTGACGCAAGTACACGGCGATGTGTATATCCACGTCTCGGAGATCGATCAGTTCGTTGAGTTCACGCCGCCGCCGCTGGAGCGCGTCGTGTTCGACGAGATCGTCGCGACGATTGTAGACGACGCGCGACGCGAGGGATGGAAGCAGCTTGGCGCCGAACTGCCATCGCTGCATGTGCTGAGCTCCGTGCGGGCGATCATTCCGGCGCTGGCGCCGGCCGATGTGCGCGGCCTGCTCGGCATGGGCGATCCGCCTCCGGAGGCGGAGCCGATCGCGCGGCACCTGCATGGCCTGATTCAAGACGGAGACACGATCCAGATCGGCGTTGGCGAGCCGTCGCGCGGGATCGTGCGGCTGGGAGCGTTCGCGGGGCGCAAGCATCTAGGCATCCACACCGAGCTGGGCTGGCCCGGCCTGGCGAAGATGTGGCGCGACGGCATCGTCGACGGCAGCCAGAAGGAGATTCACACCGGGCGCTCCGTCGCTGCGGCGTGGACGGGTTGTGATCCCAACGACTACGAGATCATCGACGACAATCCGCACTTCGAACTGTACGACCCGGAGTACGTGCTGCATCTGAAGACGCTGACGAAGTTCGATCGATTCGTCGCGATCAACAACGCGATCACGGTAGACCTGATGGGGCAGATCAACTCCGAGACCGTGTTCGGCGGGCGGATGATCAACGGCACGGGCGGACAGCCGGAGATGCACCTGGGCGGCGCGTTCTCGGCGCGCGGGCGGGCGATCACGCTGCTGCCTTCGACGGCGATGGGCGGTGCGGTGTCACGCATCGTCGCGCAGATGGATCCGGGGTCGTTCGTGACGATACCGCGGTTCTTCGCCGACACCGTGATTACGGAGTACGGCATCGCGCGGCTGTGGGGGAAGAATCACCGGCAGCGCGCGGAGGAGCTGATCGCTGTGGCGCACCCGGATCATCGCGACGATCTGCGCGCGCAGGCGCGTGCGCTGTGGTGGCCGTGAGGTAGTAGTGATTCGTGGCTAGTGGATAGGTTACGAGGTACTGATGGACGGGCGAACGCGGGCGATACGGAATTTGTGCGAGCCGATTGGTGCGAATGTGTACTTTGCACCGGAAGCGCACGCGAACTACGCGAAGCTCGGGTTGGCCGGGTACGGGCCCGGGTACTTCTGTAGCCGCGGCGCGTCGTTGGGCAAGCCGAGCGGGCTTGTGGTGACGTCGGCGTTCGGCGTGTTCAGTCCGGCGATCGTTGTGCCGTCGGTCGACGAAGGCTGGTCGAAGACGGAGTCGGAGCCGCTGCTGCAGGCGCGCTACGACGGCGCGGTTGCGTCGCTGCGGCGGCTGCTCGGCGAGCCGGACGCGACGCAGCTCGG
>JANXYW010000185.1 GCA_025355835.1 Chloroflexota bacterium | reverse complement strand
CCGCCACGGCGGTACAATCGCCGCACGCGCCGCGGCCTCGCGCGGCGTTGGATAGCGTGCCGCACAAGGAGGATCGTGATGGACAAGCAATCAACGCTGACGGAGCTACAGGGCGCGTTCGATGAACTGCTCGCGGTGGTGAAGGGGCTCGATGAGCGAGCGATGGGCCGCGTCTTCTACGGCGCATGGGCGATCAAGGACATCCTGGCGCACATCGCCGGCTGGCATCACCTGATGATTGGCAGCATGGAGCGGATGGCGCGCGGCGAGAAGCCGACGCCCGAAGGCGTCGACTTCTCCGACTCCGACGCGTGGAACGCGCGCTTCGCCGCCGCGATGCGCACGCAGAGCGCCGGAACCGTCGTCGCCGATCTGCAGCAATCGTTCGCGACGTACAAGCGCGCTGCCGCGGCGATCGGCGACGATCGCTACGGCGAAGGCAAGACCGTCAACCGCCTGCTCGAAGGCAGCGGCTACGGCCACTACCGCGAGCACCTGCCGGCGATCAAAGAATTCGCGTCGAAGGCCGCCGCGTGACCGCGTACGCATGCACGGGTGCGGGGGAGGTGCCGCTGCGTGCCTATACTGGGACATGATTCGCTTCGACTGTCCTATCTTGGCTAACGATGTCGAACTCACGGACGAACGTGCGGATCACATCGCCGCGGCACCCGGATCTGCTGCCCGCCCATCTCGCGGAACTCGGCGAAGCTATCCGGAACCCGGATGAGGTTCTCCCGGCGTTCGTCGGCGACAAGCGACTCTTCGTCCGATAGGCTGATACAATCAAGGGCTGCCGCTACGTGGTGGCGGTCATCGTAAGTGAGGGGACGCGCCACTGGGTCGTGACCGCATATCTCACGCGTCGGCCACTCACGGGCGGATGATCATGAAATCCAACATCGCGATGAAGTACGACCAGGAATCCGACACACTCTACGTCGACACCTGTTCGCCCTACGCCGAGCAAGAGTCTGACGAGATCGCCGCTGGCGTAGTCGCCCGCTTCAGCCCGAGCACCGGCGAAATCGAGAACCTCGAAGTCCTCTACTTCCGCCAGCGCGCAACCGAAGGCAAGCCCTTCACCATCCCCGTAACCGCCGACCTCCGCCTCGCCGTCTAACCAGCCGCGCACAAACACAATCAAAGAACCCCATGGTCCCCACTTGGATCTTCGTGGCCCTTCGTGTCCTTCGTGGTTCCCGGCGGCGCTACGAGCGCTGCAGCAGCTGCAGCGAGACGCCGTTCGCGGCCTGGCGGTTCACCTGCGCCGTCCGCGTGCCGGGCCAGGCGCCCGGCGCCGGGTCGGAGACCAGCACACCCTTCGCGCGCAGGTCGCGCACCGCGGCGTCCAGGTCATCGACCTCAATCGACATCGAGAACATCCCTTGCCCGCGGTCTGCCAGCAGCCGCGCGACGCGGCCCTGCGTATCGACCGGCGTGATCAGCTCGACGAACGCATTGCCGGCCGGGAGCTTCGCCATGCGAAAGCCTGCCGCATCGACCGTCGCCGTCTCGCTCACCGCCAGCCCCAGCGTCGCGGCCCACTTCGCCGCCGTCGCGTCGAGGTCCGGCGTCGCGAAGACGATGTGGTCCAGCCCGACGGCGTTGAACGCACGAGCCTGCGGCCTGCCCGCCGTGGAGGGAGCGTTATCGAACGCCTCGCCATGCGCCTCGCGCGATTCCGGCCGGAACGATTCGGGCGTGTGTTCGATCAGCAGCGTCGCCACGCCGTGGGCCTGCGGCCCCTTCACCGTCGCGATCATTGTGCCCGGCTTGATGCCCGGCCGCGGCCCGGACGTCTCGATGCCGGCCGCCGCCAGCCGCGCGCACGCCGCCTCGATGCTATCGACGCCCCACGCGATGCCCCACATGCGGTCGGGCTTGCCGACGCCCTCTTTGCTCTGCGACGCGCCGCCGCTGATCTCGATCGTGATGTCGGCCAGCCGGAAGAAGAGGATGCGCGTGTTGCGATCCGGGAACGTGCGGTCCAGCGCCAGCCGCGCGCCGACCACGTCGCCCCACACATGCCGCGACGCCTCCATATCGGCCGAAAGCACCACCGCGTGGTCCATCCGTTGCACGAACCCGGCGGGCGCGGCCGCACCCGCCGTCGCACCAGCAGCGATCGCCGCGACTGGCAGCGCCTCGGTCGGCGACTTATGCTCGATGAACAACAGCTGCACGCCGTTCGTCGTCTTCGGCGATGCCATCGCATTGCGCCACGCGCGCGTCGCGCCGGAGATCAGATCGATGCCCTCGCCGTCAGCCGGGTCGGCGACTTCCATGCCGCCATCGCGCAGATCGTGCACCGCGCGCTTGAGGTCGTCGGTGCCGAGCGCCAGCATGCACAGCCCCTCGCCGCGCTCCAGGAACTTCGCGAGCGTCTTCGTCCACGCCGTCTCTTTGCGCTTGCCTTCGCCCAACGCAATCAACTCGATGTACATGTTGTCGATGCGGAAGAGCGTGTTCTTCGTGCCGTACTTCGGGTGCTCGCCGCGCCACGATGCCTCGCGCCCCAGCAGTGCCGCATAATCGGCCGTCGCCGCATCCAGATCGCGCACGGCGATCACCGCGTGATCAAGCGTGAATTCCGTCATTGCGCGCGCTCCGTCGAAGCGTCGTGTGCTGGCTCATCATCGATCGGCTGGCACAGCTCGACGAGCGCGCCATCCAACGCGCTCGGGTGCA
>JANXYW010000086.1 GCA_025355835.1 Chloroflexota bacterium | reverse complement strand
AGAACAAGTGAGAGTATTCATCGAGTATCGTCGCCGTCGGGGAACAACTTGCTCTGACGAGGACGGTGGAATCCGCTGATGGGATGAACAGTTCGCTTACACGGAGTTTTGAGACGGGCTCTGAATGCCCGCGCTCCGGTGCACGCAAATCGTCGTAGCGCGGCGTGATTAGAGCAGCCGGCGGATCGGCTTGCGGCCGGGTCGTGGGTCGTAGTTCGATTTGAACATCTCGAGCTTGTCGCGCTCGATGAGGTACTTCCCGGCGAAGAGAACCGCCGGCACCTTTTTCTGCTTGATCAAGCGTCGCAGGCTCTGCGGGTGGATGTTGAGCAGGCGCGCCGCCTCCACCAGATCCAGGTAGTTCTCGAACGGGCTGGTAACCATCCAGAGCCTCAACAGTAAGACGCTATATCAGATGAGTGATACTAGCACTTCTGTAAAGCGCGCGATAGGTACTTATGTCAAAGTTACGATCAACGGCGGAACGGCCAGCTGCGCTTCGAAGCAGCCTCAGGCGCTGCAGGCTCGGTCGCAATTGAGGCGTCGCGCCCGTCAAACACGCCCTTGAGCCCCCGCTCCATGCGGCGATGCAGCATCACCATCGCCTGCGCGATCGTCAGCGCTTCCTCCGGTTCGTCGGCGATCTGCGGGAACAGCTCCAGCGCCGTCTCCGTGAATCGATCCACCGTGCTCGGAGTTCCGCCGCGCATGTGGTGGCCGTGCAGCTCCGTCACGCAGCCGTAGATCGCCGAAAGCAGCTTCTGCGATTGCGCCTCGTCCACCTCAATGATCGCCGAATCACTCGCCAACTCGCTGCCGAGGGCGACTTTCACGTCGCGGAGGCCGTGTGCGACCGGCATCTTCGTCGTGGGATCGAGTTCCGATCCGGGGCGGCCGAGATGGTAGACCAGCGCGAGGTACACGAGCCGCGGCTCGTCGTGCGTGAGCTTGAGTGCGACCGTCATGATCGCCAGTGTAGCAGCGCGGTTCACGCGGCTCGTGGGGACGCAGAACGGCCCCGGAGCTTCCGGGGCCGTTCGTGGGTTCACTATCGACGCCGCTGCGGCGCTTCGGTTAGCCCTTGTGCTTGCGTTGCCACCGCGTCTTCTTCAGCATTTTGCGGTGCTTGTGCTTGCGCATCTTCTTCTTGCGCTTTTTGACGACTGAGCTCATGCAGCTCCTCCTCTCACAGAGATGTTTGCGGCGACAGACTCCGTCTCCGTCCGATGCGTCGGGCAGGCCGGCGCCCGTCCCTACATCCCTGTTAGGGGACAGCGCAGAGTATACCCAAGCACTCCCCTAAACACGAGCAACGACAACCATCGTGCTTTCTTGTGTGGCCGAAGCTGTGCTAAACTTGCGGCAGAAGCCGGACCGGTCTCTCGTACCAGGCCCATCGCTTGGTTCAGGGTGATCGGGGCGGCTTATTTTGTCATAGGAGGACGCATCGCGTTGACGGAAATCAGTAGTAGCGGCGTAGCCGAGCCCGAGGTGGAGACCGCGGAGATCGACGACGCCGACTTCACCATGCAGAACTGGCTGGACTCAAGCAGCGATTTCAAGACGCTCCGGCGTGGCGAGGTCGTCGAAGGCTCGATCATGGCGATCCAGCGCGACGGCGTCATCGTCGATGTTGGATCGAAATCGGAAGGCGTGATCCCGCCACACGAGATGCACTCGCTCGGCGCCGATCCGCTCAGCAAGGTGCAGATAGGCGAGAAAGTTCTCGTCTACATCATGCAACCGGAGTCGGATCAAGGACAGGTGACGCTGTCGATCGATCGCGCCCGCGGCGAGCGCGGATGGCGCGTCCTGCAGACGCGGTTCGAAGAGGGTGAAGCCTTCGACGGCGAAGTGACCGGCTTTAACAAGGGCGGCCTGCTCGTAAACGTCGAGGGTGTGCACGCGTTCGTACCGCTGTCGCAAGTTGTCGGCGTGCGGCCGGAAGCCGAAGGCGAGGGTGGACTCGCGTCGGCCGTCGGCAAGCAGCTGCGGCTGAAGGTGATCGAGATCAACCGCCGCCGCAACCGCGTGATCCTGTCGGAGCGCGCGGCACTGCAAGAGTGGCGATCGCAGCAGAAGGATCGTTTGCTCGCGGAGCTGAAGGAAGGCGAAGTTCGCAAGGGCCGCGTCTCCAGCGTCCGCAGTTTCGGTGTGTTCATCGACCTCGGCGGCGCCGACGGTCTGGCGCACCTCAGCGAAGTTTCGTGGGACCGCAACAAGACGCCGGAAGAGATGTATCGCGTCGGCGACGAGGTCGACGTGTTCGTGATGAAGGTCGACCCCGAGACGAAGAAGATCGCGCTGAGCCTGCGCCGCGCGCAGCCCGAAGAGTGGGATCTGATCGTCGACAAGTACCAGGTCGGGCGCGTTGTGCCTGGCATGGTGACCAAGCTCGTCACGTTCGGTGCGTTCGCGCGTATCGAGGGCCCGGTCGAAGGTCTCATCCACGTGTCCGAGCTGGTCGACCGCCGCATCGCCCACCCAAAGGAAGTGGTGCGCGAGGGCGACCTGCTGCCGCTGAAGATCGTCCGCATCGAGCGCGACCGGCACCGCCTGGGGCTAAGCCTGCGTGAGGCGCGCGACGAAGGCCTGAAGATGGGCTTCACCTTCACGGACGCCGGCGAAGTGCTGACGGTGCCCGACGACATCAAGACCGAGTTCGAGGAGCGCGAGGGCATCAAGGTCGTCGAGCGCGGCCCGGACGACTACTCCGGAGCACCGGCGACGGCGCCTATGCCGAAGCAGGACGAAGCCTCAGGCGAATCGCCGACAGCAACAGCTACAGCACCAGCCGCTCCCGCCCCGGCGCCGCGCGTCGAAGAGCCGGAGCCACCGTCAGCGATGGCGCAAGCATTCGCCGCCGCAGAGCAACGCGCGAGCGCTGATTCACCTGACGCGGAGCCAGCGCCAGAAGCAGAAGCGATCGCCACACCGGCAGCGGAGTCCGCCGAAGAAGAAACGACCGCGGAGCCAGCGGACGAACCAATCGCAGCGGCAGAGATCGCAGAGCCCGTCGCCGACGTATCGATCGATGCGACAGCGAGCACAGAAAAAGAAGAAGAAAAAGAAGAAAAAGAAAAGCCGGCGTAACAGCGACATCGGCGCAATATGCCCGGGTCGCATGGAGGCGGCCCGCGTTGAATATCAGGGAGAATGCTGGTCGATCCCTGGGCGCAAGCACCCGAATATATTTGTAACGGACGCGTTCGCATTTGCAACGCGTCCGTACTGGACTTCAAAGCCTCCGTTGTGATACATTGGTTATGAAGAGTTAGCAATTATTCGGGAGTGCTGAGATGGCTGACCGGTTCGACAAATTCACAGAGCGCGCCCGCCGAGTCCTGACGCTGGCCCAGGAAGAAGCCCAGCGTTTCAACCACAACTACATCGGCACGGAGCACCTGCTGCTCGGCCTCGTCCGCGAGGGTGATGGCGTTGCGGCGAAGGTGCTCGCCAACCTTGGCGTCGAGCTAAACAAGGTCCGCTCGGCCGTGGAGTTCATCATCGGCCGCGGCGACCGCGCCGTGCTGGGAGAGATCGGCCTGACGCCGCGTGCCAAGAAGGTCATCGAGTTGGCCGTCGACGAAGCGCGCCGGCTCAACCACCACTACATCGGCACAGAGCACTTGCTGCTCGGCCTCGTGCGCGAGGGCGAGGGCATCGCGGCAGGCGTACTTGAAAGCCTCGGCGTCAACCTCGAGCGCGTACGCGCCGAGACGACGCGCATCCTCTCCCAGAGCATGCCGCAGACAGCGGGCGCTGGCGCGCGATCTTCGACGCGCACGCCGACGGTCGATCAGCTCGGCATGGATCTGACGCAGGCCGCACGCGCCGGCAAACTCGATCCGGTGATCGGTCGCTCGAAGGAGATCGAGCGCGTCATCCAGATTTTGTCGCGCCGCACGAAGAACAACCCGGTGTTGATCGGCGAGCCAGGTGTGGGCAAGACGGCGATCGCTGAGGGCCTCGCGCACCGCATCGTTTCGGGCGACGTACCGGAGACGTTGCAGGGCAAGCGATTGCTGACGCTCGACATCGGTTCGCTCGTCGCCGGCACGAAGTACCGCGGCGAATTCGAAGAGCGGCTGAAGAAAGTGATCGAAGAGATCAAGACAAGCGGCAACTGCGTGCTCTTCGTCGATGAGCTGCACATGCTCGTCGGCGCGGGCGCGGCGGAAGGCGCTGTCGACGCGGCGAACATCTTGAAGCCATCGCTCGCGCGCGGCGAACTGCAGTGCGTCGGCGCGACGACACTCGACGAGTTCCGCAAGCACATCGAGCGCGACGCTGCGTTGGAGCGGCGCTTTCAGCCGGTCGTCGTCGAGGAGCCGAGCGTCGAAGAGACGATCGAAATCCTCAAGGGCATTAAAGAGAAGTACGAGGAGCACCACAAGCTCACGATCGACGACGCCGCGCTGAAGGCCGCCGCCGAGTTGGCCGCGCGCTACGTCTCCGACCGCTTCCTCCCCGACAAGGCGATCGACCTGGTCGACGAAGCGTCGAGCCGCGTGCGCATCCGCCGATCGGCAACGCCGCCTTCGTTGAAGGAAGCGTCGCGCGGGTTGGAGTCACTCCGTAAGGAGAAGGACGCGGCGATCTCGTCGCAGCAGTACGAGTACGCGGCGGAGCTTCGTGACCGCGAAGTGAAGCTGCAAGAAAAGATCGAAGCGCTCGAGCAGGGCATCGAGGTGCAGCGCGAGGGCGAGAAGCCGGTCGTCACCGAAGAGGACATCGCTGAAGTCGTGAGCATGTGGACCGGCATCCCGGTCGCGCGCATCGCCAGCGAGGAGTCGGCGCGCCTGCTCCAGATGGAGGACGCGCTGCACGCCAAGGTCATCGGCCAGGACGAGGCGATCGTCGCGATTGCGAAGGCGGTGCGGCGTTCCCGGGCGGGACTCAAGGATCCGAAGCGGCCGATCGGCGTGTTCATGTTCCTCGGGCCGACGGGCGTCGGCAAGACGTACCTGCCGCGCGTGCTGGCAGAGTTCATGTTCGGCAGCGAAGACAACATGATCAAGCTCGACATGAGCGAGTTCATGGAGAAGCACAACGTCTCGCGGCTGGTCGGTGCGCCTCCCGGATACATCGGCTACGACGACGGCGGTCAGCTCACCGACACGGTGCGACGCAAGTCGTACTGCCTGATCCTGCTCGACGAGATCGAGAAGGCGCACCCGGACGTGTTCAACCTGCTGCTGCAGATCTTCGACGACGGTCACCTGACCGACGCGAAGGGCCGCAAGGTCGACTTCCGCAACACGATCATCATCATGACGAGCAACGTCGGCTCCGACCTCATCCGCAAGGATGGCGGGCTGGGATTCGCCACCGCGAAGGACGAGGTCAAGTCGGCTGACCAGCAGTACAAGCGGATGAAGGAGAAGGTGACGGAGGACCTGAAGCGCGTCTTCCGCCCCGAGTTCCTGAACCGCATCGACAGCCAGGTCGTGTT
>JANXYW010000447.1 GCA_025355835.1 Chloroflexota bacterium | reverse complement strand
CGCGAGGGTGTACGCGACGAGCACGAGCAAATATGCGCCCGGGCTCAGCACGCCGATGACGATCAGGGCGCGTCGCTGGTCGGACAGGATCGTCTTGAGTTCGGCGCGTGCGGATCGGCGGGCGAGCGCGAACGGCGCCATGATCAGCATGCGGGACAGTTCGAGCCCCCACGCGTACAGAACGGGCGTAACGATCGTCACGCCCTTGCTGTCCCACAGCGAATACGCGGCGATGGTGGCGCCGGTCGCGAGCGCGAAGACGATCGAGCGCGTGACCTCAGCGCCGCTGGTGGAGCCGCCGCCCCACGACATGACGATGATGCCGGCGACGACCATCGCCGCACCGGCGAGTGCCAGCGGGCTCGGACGTTCGCCGAAGATAAGGATCGCGCCGACGACGGCGAGCGCCGGGCCGGTGCCGCGCGCGAGCGGGTAGACAACGGAGAGATCGCCGACCTTGTACCCCTCGCTGAGCAGCACGAAGTAGAGCGCGTTGAGCCCGCCCGAAACCACGACGAACAGCAGCGCATCGAGGCCAAGCGAGGGCCGCGTCCAAAGGAACACGCCGAGCGTTATCGGCAGGTAGACGAGCACGCCGCAAAGCGTGAACAGAAAGAGAAACGAGGCGCTGCTACGCGCGCCCTTCGCGAAGTAGTTCCAGGTCGCGTGCGCCACCGCCGCGGTGAGAAGGAGCGCGACGGCGACGATGGGCATTCGGGGTGCTCCTCCGCGTTGTGGGGATGGCCGAAGGTTACTGCGGTTTGCGATGGGGGGCGAGAGTTGGAGGGTGGCGGCCGGCTGGTCGGCGGTCGCTCGCGGGCGCGGAGTGAAATTGTGGCCGTTTTGCAGCCAGCCAGATTCACTAGCCATGGGCCGCCACCGACTCGTGTCAACCTGCCTGCAGTCTGCCTTGACTCGCCCTCGCCAAAGGCTTCAGACTGGTGTTCCAATGGAAGTCAAACTCGCCGTTCTCGCAGATTTCGCCAGCATCTCACGCGAGGGCAAGCTCAATATCATGGGCATCTTTGACGAGATGAACCCCCCATCGTTGCCCGCTGGTCTGCCGATATTTTACATAGTCGTGTCGTACAGCACGGGGCCGGTTGAGTTCGAGACAGAGAAGAAGCTTGAAATCGCGCTACAGTCGGAGGATGGCAACATCCTTCTCAAGATCGAACAGGAAGCACACATACCGCGCCCACCACGTCCCGGAACGCGAGGTACAGTAAACGTGGTGCGCGCGTTGGTGGGACTAGGTTTCGAAAAGGCTGGAACCTACGAGTTCGTAATGTCGGTGGATGGCCACCCAGATCGCTACACCATTCCCTTCCGAATCAACCCGCCGACGAGCGAGTGAGAGGTAACAGGCGATGATGCTTTCTATCGAATCAGGACAAGCACGAATCATCGAAGGCGAAACTGGAGTCACTCTTGATGAAAGTTCAGTGATGGTGTTCGCGCAGACGGCTGCGGGACCGACCAACAGTCCTGAGGTTGCCTATGTCATCGTGAACGAACCCTGTGCGCTGGATGGCGCGGCGTATCCCTCCCTTGTGGCGATGTGGGACAACGAGCAGGATGCCATCTTCGACACGATTTGATCCTGGCACGGTTGTTGCTGTGCGGATCCGTTTCTCTGATGGCGTAGGGATCAAGCGACGTCCCGCCGTCGTTCTATCGAATCCTCAGTACCATATGTCACGAGCCGATGCGATCGTTGTCGCTCTCACGACGCAGACGCGCGCGGATTACTTCGGTGACTGCGACATCATCGACTGGCAACAGGCTGGACTGCCCGCGGCGTCCCGTTCTAAGGGAGTGATTCAGACGATCGAGCAGCGAGCCATCAAGAGCTCGTACGGCGTGCTGAGCACCACGGACTTCTCGCGGCTTCAGGACAGCATCCGGCAAATTCTATCGCTCTGACCGAGCCTGCCACGGGCGCCACCGCTCGGCGGTAACTTCCGCGCTCTTCGCCCTACAGCAACCCGCGCTCGCGCAGCACGCGTTCCGTCGTCGCACCGATTTCGGCGGGGGAGTCGCTGATGGTGACGCCGGCGGCGGCTAGTGCTGCCTTCTTCGACTCCGCGGTGCCGGTGTTGCCGGAGATGATGGCGCCGGCGTGGCCCATGCGGCGGCCGGGAGGTGCGGTGGCGCCGGCGATGAAGGCGATCACGGGTTTGGTGACGTGCTTCTTGATGTAGTCGGCGGCTTCTTGTTCGGCGCTGCCGCCGATCTCGCCGATGAGCACGATGGCGGCGGTGTCGGGGTCGTTGTTGAGCAGCTCAAGCGCCTCGCGTTGGACGGTGCCGATGATCGGG
>JANXYW010000446.1 GCA_025355835.1 Chloroflexota bacterium | reverse complement strand
CGCGAGGGTGTACGCGACGAGCACGAGCAAATATGCGCCCGGGCTCAGCACGCCGATGACGATCAGGGCGCGTCGCTGGTCGGACAGGATCGTCTTGAGTTCGGCGCGTGCGGATCGGCGGGCGAGCGCGAACGGCGCCATCAGCAGCATGCGCGAGAGTTCGAGGCCCCACGCGTACAGGACGGGCGTGACGATCGTCACGCCCTTGCTGTCCCAGAGCGAGTAGGCGGCGATGGTAGCGCCGGTGGCGAGCGCGAAGATGATTGAGCGCGTAACCTCGGCGCCGCTGGTCGAACCGCCGCCCCATGACATGATGATGACGCCGGCGACGACCATCGCGGCGCCGGCCAGCGCGAGGGCGCTCGGGCGTTCGCCGAAGATGAGGATGGCGCCGACGACGGCGAGCGCCGGGCCAGTGCCGCGCGCGAGCGGGTAGACGACGGAGAGATCGCCGACCTTGTAGCCCTCGCTGAGCAGCACGAAGTAGAGGCCGTTGAGCAGCCCGGAGACGACAACGAACAACAGCGCATCGAAGCCGAGCGAGGGGCGCGTCCAGAGGAAGACGCCGAGCGTGATCGGCAGGTAGACGAGGACGCCGCAGAGTGTGAAGAGAAAGATGAAGGAGGAACTGCTCCGCGCGCCCTTCGCGAAGTAGTTCCAGGTTGCGTGGGCCACCGCCGCAACGAGCAACAACGCGACTGCGACGATGGGCATTCGGGGTGCTCCTCCGCGTTGTGGGGATGGCCGAAGGTTACTGCGGTTTGCGATGGAGGGCGAGAGTTGGAGGGTGGGTGCCGGGGACGGCGGGCATTAGAGGCCTAGAATGAGTTTGAGACTCTCTCTGACGCGTTCCAAGTCGCCGACGCTCAGATTGCCGTACTGCTTGTCCACGGCAGAGCGCTCGATGGTGTGTATCGCACCCTTGGATTTGCTCGGCAACGGCAAACCTGCTGCGCTCCAATCCGTGAGGATACAGTCGCCGAAGCGCGGGCTGGACATGCTGGTCGTCAGTGCTACTACGACTGCGTCAGCGTGCGCGGCATGAAACAGTTCGTTCGTCAAGACAACGACGGGGCGCCGCTTGACTCCTTCACCATCGGAAAACCTGATGCGCACGGCCACTACCGCGCCAGGCTCATAGGTTATCGAAGATGGCATCAGAGTCATTGTTCCAGATGCGTGCGAGGACGGGATATTCCTCACCGTTGAGCACAGTCGCGTTGCTGCCATGCAGCGCGCCAGACCCGACGAAGGGTCGTGTTCGTTGCGTGAGATCACCTTGAGTAACGTAGAGTCGCGTTACGTTGTCTTTGACGGATTCCTTTAGGGCGCCTGTTGCCTTGTTGATCACCGCGATGGACTCACGCGTCGTCGTCATCGAGTTCTCCCGCCTTGGAACTGCTGTGCGTGACCTTGAGGCCCACCTCGTCTTTTGTCTCTCCGTTGATCAGAATAGCAAACGAGTGGTCGCCTGCTCGCTCAAAGGCGGTGTTCACGAGTGGCAGGATGTTGTCCATTGACACCCCCTGCCCAACCGGCCCACCTGGAACCTCAAATGTGGCGCTGAGCGTACCGAGGGTCTTCCCGTCGGGATCGATCAGGCGGATCTCCAACTGTTTGGTCTGCCCGATCTCCGCGCGCGACGCCTCGAACCTCGTTACGAGCACCATCTGCGGATGAGCGCAAGGGAATTCAGACGCGTTGATGTTGTTGAACGACCCGAGGACGTTCAACTTCCCTTCTTGCGAGATGTTGGCGGCATCAGCTAGCAGCGCTAGAGTGACTTCCATCGTGACTGGATTCTGCGCCTTATTCGACGCGGAAGCAATTGTCGCGTGCACCAGGCCATAGATCGTCCGTCTACAGCAACCCGCGCTCGCGCAGCACGCGTTCCGTCGTCGCGCCGATTTCGGCTGGGGAGTCACTGATCGTGACGCCGGCGGCGGCTAGCGCTGCCTTTTTTGACTCCGCGGTGCCGGTGTTGCCGGAGATGATGGCGCCGGCGTGGCCCATGCGGCGGCCGGGAGGCGCGGTGGCACCGGCGATGAAGGCGATCACCGGCTTGGTGACGTGCTTCTTGATGTAGTCGGCGGCTTCTTGTTCGGCGCTGCCGCCGATCTCGCCGATGAGCACGATGGCGGCGGTGTCGGGGTCGTTGTTGAGCAGCTCAAGCGCCTCGCGTTGGACGGTGCCGATGATCGGG
>JANXYW010000337.1 GCA_025355835.1 Chloroflexota bacterium | reverse complement strand
GACGAACAGGAAGTCGCGATGCGCGCCCGCGAATGCGCCAAGCGCGTGTGGGGGCGGATCGGGTAGGCGGGATCCCTGTGCGCCGAAAGCAAGTCGGCATCAGACCTACTCGACGACCACAACCCTCGCCGTTGCGCGTTGCGTGCCCTGCGACAGCCGCAGCCAATAGATGCCCGCAGCAAGGCCAGGGGATTCGCCCATGCGAAGCGTGTGCTCGCCGGCGGCGAGTCCACTTGAGCTACGCTCGGCGACGCGGCGGCCATGGACGTCGTAGAGCTCGATCGTCGCAGCGCCCGGCTGGGCGAGCGAGAAGGCGACATTCAGGTCGCGCCGGCTCGCGGGATTCGGCCGTGCTCCGGCGAGCGCGAAGCGGTAGGGCAGGGGTACGAGGATATTGGTCTCGGCGGAATACCGCTGCTGCGTTCCCTCGGCGTACCCGATTCGGTAGTCGTAACGCGCGCCGGGCACGACGCTGCGATCAGTGTAGGTCAGCTGGCCCTGCCCGTCAGGAGCGATGCTCGCCAGTGTTCTCCAGGCGGCGTTGTCGTCGCGGCGCTGCACCGTGGCACTGCCGACGCGGTCGCCGCTTGCGGTCCAGGTGAGCGAGACGTGATCGGGCTGGGCGTCGCTGGAGGAGAGCGCGAGTTGCGTTGCGACAACGCCGCCGACCACGAGCTTCTGGATGCAGGAGTGGATGGCGGTTGGCTGGCGGCGGTCCCAAGTGAGGATCGCAGTCCCGGGTTCTGATGAGATGAGCTGCGGATTGGTCATGTCGCCTTGGGGCGAGTCGTCGACGATGTATCCCGCAGCGGACCACGGGGCGTCGAAATCGCCGTGCCCGTTCAGGTGTTGGGCCGCAATAAGACTATTCCCGATCGCATCGTACACTTGCGCAGCGGCGAACATGCCACCGATACCGTCGCTGGCGAGCACGTAGTAGAAGTCGCCGTTGTTCGCGAAGACGGCCTTACCGTCGACAGGCCACCCCCGTGCGATCGTGGCATCGCCGAGGATGTGTTGCGCGTGGACTCCGTAGCCCTGTCCGCCGCTCGGACCCCACAGGACAAAGGCTCCGCCTTGTGTGTCAGACACGATCTTTGGGTAAGTCTGGAACGACGGACTCTTGCACACCGGCAGGCCCGTCGCAGGCCAGCCGGGAGCGACGTGCCCATCGGCGGTGACGCGCGTGATGTAGATGTCGTAAGTGAATTCGAATGCGGGGAAACCCAGTCCGATGCCGTCCCGACTGTCCATCCACGCCACGAATACGCCACCTGCGCCGTCCGGCGCGAGCACGGGAACACGAGGGTTCGATGGCTGCCCGACGAACTCGATCCGACCGTTGCCGATCGTCGAGTCCACGGCGCCGTCGTCGCGGAGTCGGACGAGCCAATCATGAACAAGCGAATTGTCTTCGTATGCTCCCGAAACAGAAGTCATTGCCAGCCACACCCCTCCAGCTGCCGATGGCATCGCATCTGAAAGATAGAAGTTAGTATTTGAACTGGCCGGCGGGACGTAAAGCACGACGCCACTGTCGGCGAATCCCGGAGAAAAAGTCGATGTTGAATCAAGCCGCCAGCACTGAATCGCGCCGTCGTGGTGCTGTCTCTGCGATAGTACGAGGTTTCCTAGCGCGTTCGCAGGCAGCACGATTGTTTGGTCCTGCTGATTCCCGATTGGCCGCGTTTGCCAGCCGGGCACGGTCGTGCCATCGCGGCGGAACCGCGTACACCAATTCACGCTATCGGCGACGGCTACGGTCACCGAGCCGTCAGCGTTCAGACAGCCGCTGAGCGGTCTCGGCTCGATCGTCGATCCGATATCCATAACGACGCCGATATCCGGCCAGCCTTGTGCGATTGCGCCGGAGGACGTGAACCGCTTCGCATGCAGCGAAAGCGGAGGGCCGAGCGCAAAGTCGTATACCCCTCCGTGGCCGTCATCGACCGGCAACCCCAAAGCTTGAAATTGAACAAGACTGTACGGCAAGCCGTTCGGAACCCACTGAGCGGCAGCTGTTTTGGCGAACGACATCGCGCTGAACAACAGCAGCGCTGCGAAAGGCCATGCAGGTGACTTCAGGGGACTTTCTCTCATGCCTTAATGATAGGGGGGCTGCGCCGCGCCTGGCTAGGAATTTTAGCTCGATTCATCTGTTCACGACCGCTATCGTTGCGTGCTGTCAGGACTCGGCCCCCGACGCCTCCTGCCAACGTTCATGTCGAGAAGGCTCTCGCACACGCACGGAGGCACCATGAGCATCGGGCGGTCCAGCAGGTGGCGCAGAACGTTGCTCGCAGTATGCGTTGTCGTACTCGCTTTGAGGGCGCAGCAAGCCCGAGCGACGAACCCTGGGAAGTGGGCGAGCGACCCCGGTCGGACGTCGACCAACTCGGCCTACATGAACGGCACGGGCGTGAACCTCACGATCATGCCTCGGGACTCTGACGGGGTCATCGGCCGGAGCATGATTCTTTGGTACGCCGACGATGAAGACGACGAGACCGCCAGCGCCGGTCAAGTC
>JANXYW010000414.1 GCA_025355835.1 Chloroflexota bacterium | reverse complement strand
GGGGTCGAGCCGTTGGGCGTCGCGCGTGGCCAGTACGTGGGCGAGTCCATCTTTGAAGCGATGGCCGACTTCCCGGACATTACCGATGGCGCGCGCCGAGCGCTTGCGGGCGAGACGGTGACGTATCTGTTCCGCGCCGAGCATGTCGCGCTGGAGGTTCACCAGTCGCCGGTGCGTGACGGAGCAGGTGAGATCACCGGCACGATTGGGCTGGTGATCAACGTCAGCGAGCGGATGCGTGTCGAGGGCGCTTTGCACGAGAGCGAAGGCCACCTGCGCACGGTGGTGGAGAACGCGCCGGTGATCCTGTTCGCGACGGATGCGGAAGGGGTCTATACGCTATCTGAGGGCGCCGGACTTGCGAGCGTGGGGCTCGCGCCGGGGCAGTATGTCGGGCGATCCGTGTTCGAAGTGTATGCGGATCTGCCTGCGGTGATCGACGGCACGAGGCGCGCGCTCGCCGGTGAGGCGGCTACGTATGAGTTCCGGCTGGGCCGCGCGGCGTTGGACGTTATGCAATCGCCCGTACGCGATGCGACAGGCGAGGTCGTTGGCACGATCGGCGTGGCCATCGACATCAGCAATCGGATTCAGGCGGAGATGGCGCTTCGCAAGAGCGAAGAGCGCTATCGCGCCATCTACGAGACGCATCGCGTTGTCCGGCTGCTGGTCGATCCAGCAACAGGCCTGATCGAAGAGGCGAACCCGGCCGCAAGCGACTTTTACGGCTATTCCGTCGAAGAGATGGCGGGCATGCCGCTGTCGATCATCAGCACATCGCCCGCACCGGAGATTTTGGCTGGGCTCGAAGAGATTCGTGAGGCCACCGCCTCGGTCGTCAAGCGCCAGCACCGGCTGAAGTCCGGAGAGATTCGCGACGTAGAGTTCTTCGGATCTCCGGTCGACGTCGATGGCCGGCAGCTCATCTACGGGATCGTCCAGGATGTGACCGAGCGGAGTTGGGCCGAATCGCTGGTGACCGCGCAGAAACAACTACTGGAGATGGTGGCAGTCGATGCGCCGCTCACCGATGTGCTCGAGCGTGTCGCGCTCACCTTCGAGGAACGCGCGCCCGGAGCGTTGTGCTCTGTCCTGCTGATATCGCCC
Organism: Chloroflexota bacterium; assembly: GCA_025355835.1. Lineage (GTDB taxonomy): Bacteria > Chloroflexota > Dehalococcoidia > DSTF01 > JACRBR01 > JANXYW01. Next base: position 5,679 of record JANXYW010000414.1, on the reverse strand, counting down.
GATGGAACGCAGCTGCGCCATGCCGCCGCCCCCAGCCTGCCGGCGGCATATGCCGAGGCCATCGACGGCGTCGCGATCGGCCCGTCTGTGGGTTCGTGCGGCACGGCGGCGTATTTGCGACGCGAGATCATCGTCGAAGACATCGCCACGGATCCGCTGTGGGCGGACTTCCGCGAGTTGGCGCTCTCGCTTGGCCTGCGGAGCTGCTGGTCAACGCCCATCTTGTCCGCGACCGGCGAGGTGCTGGCGACGTTCGCGGTGTATCACCGTGAACCCGGCGGCGTGCGCGAGCGCGAGCGCACCCTGCTGGAGATCGCGACGCACGTTGCGGGCATCGCCATCGAGCAGGATCGCGCCGCGAAGGCCGTTCGGAGCCGCACGGAGGAGTTGGAGCGGTTGTCCCGCCGGCTGGCGGACGCGAACGACGAGCTGGAAGAGTCCACGCAGCATCTTGAAGAGAAGTCCTTCCTTCTGGAGCGCGGGCTGGAGCAGGAGCGCGAGCGATCGCGCCGCGACCAGCTGACGGGCGCGCTGAACCACGCCGCGATCGCCGACGTGGTGCGGGAGACGATTCGTGACCACGCCGGCCGTTCACTTGCGATCGCAATGGTGGATGTCGACGGACTAAAGGCCGTAAACGACACGTACGGCCACCAGGTCGGCGATGCGGTTCTCGTGCTCGTTGCGCAGAAGCTGGCGCGTGACGGGGCGATCGTTGGGCGATACGGCGGCGACGAGTTCGTGGCGATCATTCCGAGCGCGGATCGCGCTGCGGCAGAGCAGTATCGCGAAGGTGTGCAGGCGTCGCTCGCGGGCGCGGGCCTCATAGACGAACAGTCGGGATCGCACATTCCTGTGGTTGTGAGCATGGGCCTCGCCGTGTATCCGGAAGAAGCGGAGGCGGTCGACGACCTGATCCGGCTGTCGGACAGTGCGATGTACGAATCGCGTCGGCAGTGGGTGGCCGACGGCGGCGAAAGCTCATCGCGCTCGCTTGGCGGCGACCGCGCGGCGAAGATGGTGGGCGAGATCGTGCCGCTGCTGACGTCGTCAGGGGCGCTGGCTGACAAGCTGCGGCTGGTCTCGCACCGGCTCTCGGTCGGCGCGGGGTACGACGCGGTGGACTTCACGATCTTCGCGGCAACGCCGGGCGCGCCGATCGCCACAAACGTGTTCGCGCGCGTCCCGGTGGACGCGATCGAGGCGTGGCGTCACGCGCGGGAGGAAGACGACAGTCCCGAGCCCCATCCGCTGCGGACGTACTTCGAGCGCTCGCCGCGTCCGGTGATCATCGAGGACCTCACGAACAGCGAGCTTCTGACCCCGAGCCAGCGCACCGTAATGGCGGCTGTCGGCCTCCGCGGCGGGCTGGTCGCGCCCCTGATCTGGCGGGGCCAAGTCGAGGGCATGCTCGCTGTGGGAAGCAAGCAGCTGAACGCCTTCACCGTGCGTGATGTGGAATTCCTGGGTGCGGTAGCGACGCAGGTGACGGCGATCGTACGGATGTCGTCGCTGGTGGAGGAGCTACAGACGTCGACGTCACAGCTACAACGGGCGCACGAGGGCACGGTGTTGATGCTGGCGAGCGCGGCGGAAGCGCACGACCACACGACGGGTCGCCACCTCCAACGCGTTCGCGCAATCAGCGAGGCGATCGCGCGCGAGTTGGGGTATGACGATGAGCGCGCGGCGGCGTTAGGCATGGCTGCGATCTTGCACGACATCGGGAAGATCCGCGTACCGGATTCGGTGCTCGGCAGTTCGAACTCGCTCGCGGAAGCGGAGTGGGCGCTGATGAAGCAACACACGGTGTGGGGCGCGGCGTTCCTGAGCGACCAGCCGGGATTCGAGCTGGCGGCGAGCGTCGCGCGGCACCACCACGAACGTTGGGACGGCGCCGGCTACCCGGACGGACTGTCCGGCGAGGAGATCCCGGAGAGCGCGCTGATCACCGCAGTCGCCGACAGCTTCGACGCCATGACGAATCATCGCCCCTACCGCCGCGGCCGGCCGGTAGACGAGGCCGTGCGCGAGATCCAGTCGTGCTCCGACACCCAGTTCAGTCCGCACGTCGTCGATGCGCTGACGCGGCTCTTCGAGCGCGGCGAGCTCGCATTCGTGCACCCGGACGAAGACGAACAGGCTGCGGCGTAGCCACGCGAACAGAGCGCGGGCGTTCGAACTGCATCACACTGTTGTTGTAGGGAAATGCTGGCGGAGGGGGAGGGATTCGAACCCTCGATCCCGATTAGCTCGGGATAAGCGCTTAGCAGGCGCCCGCACTCGGCCACTATGCGACCCCTCCGCGCGGCGAGGCCCATTGTACCACGGTGATGCTCGACTCCTCTGGGCGCGAAACGGCCCGCACATCGGACGGCGTGATTGCGCGAGCGGCCGCGAATCGCCGTATCCTTCCCGCGTGGGCATCATCAACTCCATCCTGCGTTTGTTCGTGCGCCGCGATCCCGACGCGCCTGCGCGGCTGCCGTCGCCGGACGAGCTGGTGCTGCTGACGCGTCCGAACGGCGAGATCGATGCGTCACTGCTGCGGCAGATGCTCGACGCCGACGGCATCCACGCGATGGTGAAGAATCGCGACGCCGTGAGTGCGGAGTCGGGCGGCATGGGGCCGCCGTGGGCGTACGAGTTGTGGGTGCTGCGCCGCGACCTGCGGCGGGCGCGCGAGGTCATTGGCGTTGCAGGCGATGGGGACGAGTCGTGAACCCGTTCCGGTGGCTGCGGCGCGTGTTGTTCGAGGATGAGGAACCGCGGATTGTCGCACGGGGGGACCTCACCCCGACCCTCTCCGCCACGCCACGGCGCGCAGGCCGGCGGAGAGGGGGACGCGCACTCGACCGGCCGCCGCACTCAACACCGCCGTAGCGTGGGCTTTCTAGCCCGCGCGGTGTTCGTTGGTGGCGAATCGGTTACGTGCGCGTCCTCGGCGACCGCGCGGGCTGAAAAGCCCGCGCTACGTGGCAGATGCGGGGATCGATCCAACGCACGCGGGACCTCACCCCGGCCCTCTCCGCCACGCCACGGCGCGCAGGCCGGCGGAGAGGGGGGCGCGCGCACTCGACCGGCCGCCGCACTCAACACCGCCGTAGCGTGGGCTTTCTAGCCCGCGCGGTGTTTGTTGGTGGCGAAAACGGTGCATCGTGGGCGTCCTCGGCGATCGCGCGGGCTGAAAAGCCCGCGCTACGCGGCGGGTGGGGCGTTAACCCCAGAAGATGCAGGTCGGATCCCTGTCGACTTCCCGGATTAACGTTGCGATATCGGCTGATGGCGATTTGCTGTTGTAGCGCTGCCAGCGTCCCTTACGGTCGCAGTACAGCGTCCAGAGTCCCGATCCTAGGTTGTAGCGAAATTGGGCGACGGGACTGTTGGTCCACGTGTCAGGGTCGTGGAACAACGGCCGGTGCTCCAAGATAGCGATGGAGTTATCGTGGGTTTCGACAGACAACCGCACCCTATCGCTGAAGCTCGGCGGAACGCGCCGTTCCGCAAGCTTCGTAAGCAACCGCTCGGCTCGGTCGTGCGCGTGTTCTGGAATCGTCATCTCGGGTGCAGTATTGCGCGCTTCCGCGGTCGGATCCAGCGCGCGCTGCACGGCGAATCAGGGTTCGCGTTCCCCATCAGGTGGCGGCGCGCAAGCTGCATTCGCACGCCCTCGCTCCCTCGCGCCGCGCCTTCCAACCTCCAACTTCCAACCTCCAATCCCCCGACCGCTCCCCTATGCGCCCTAAGGCTTTTAGGGGTATTCCCCTACGGTTTCTAGGGGGAAACCCTTATGTGCAAGCCGTACGCCAGCGCTGATAATCCGCCGTGTTAGGGAGGACAAGGACATGGCAGAAACACTGACGACCGGGACCTGCGTACACCACTGGGTTCTGGCACATCCCGAAGACGAAGTGATCCGCGGCCGCTGCAAGCGCTGCGGCGCGACGCGGGAGTACCCCGCCAGCGTCGAGGGCGCGAGCCGGCAGGGCGTGTACGAGGAGGCGGCCTCACTGAAGAGCAGCATGTCACGTTGAAGCTCAGGCGCAGACCGACCGACTCATTAGTGTAGGAAACCCTTAGGCAATACCCTTAGGGGAGCAAGGAAGCAGCATCCACGGCCAGCCTCGAACGAGGGCGGTCCGGAGCCATTCAGGGAGGAAGAACCGAGATGACGAACGCACCCGCACCACGACAGCACGCCAGCCGCATCAAAGTACTGATCGTGGACGACCACGCGGTGCTGCGCCAGGCGCTCCGCATGTTGCTGGAGAGTCAGGCCGAAGTAGAAGTCGTCGGCGACGCCGCCAACGGCCGCGAGGCGCTGGAAGCCGCCGAGAGGCTGCACCCGGACGTCGTGCTGATGGACATGGTGATGCCCGGCCTCAACGGCCTCGAGGCGACGCGCCAGATCCGCCGCCGCCTGCCGAAGGCGAAGGTGCTCATTCTCACCGGCTACATGGAAGACGAGCAGATCCTCGCCGCGCTCCGTGCCGGCGCCAGCGGCTACGTCGTCAAGAAGTCGGACGTGCAGGAGCTGCTGCTGGGCATCCAGTCGGTACACCGCGGCAACACGTACTTCAGCAGCGCGATCAGCGACGGCGACGCCGTGCAGGACTACCTGTGGCAGGCGAAGAAGCCGGAGTCCAAGACGGGCTACGATCTGTTGACGAGCCGCGAGCGCGAAGTGCTACAGCTCATCGCCGAGGGCTACTCGAACCAGAAGATCGCCGGCGAGCTGTTCATCAGCGTCAAGACGGTCGAGGCGCACAAGGCGCACATCATGTCGAAGTTGCACGCGCAGAACCGCACCGACCTCATCCGCTACGCGATCCGCAAGGGCATCGTGGGGCTGGAGAGCGGCCCGGACCTGAGCGAGGGCAGCAGCGAGCAGGCAGCCGGCTAAATGGCGAACGCACACACGTCACGAGAGAAACGGCCGATGAAAGACCTTAGCTCGACGATCGAAGAGATCGCGCACGCGAAGCCGGAGCAGCTGCGTGACGGCTACCTGAATCGCTTGCGTCGCCTGCTGCGGCTGCGACGGGACCACTTCGAGGAGCTGAACGAGCAGGGGCTGCGCCTGCTGGACCGATCGATCTTTGCGGCCTACTGCGACTGCCTGGACATCGGCCAGGGCGATGCGGCGAAGTCGGTGCTGAAGGATGTACGGCTGACGCTGTCGCTGTCGCAGGCGGCGAAGGGCTGAGGCGACGTTAGGGGAACAAGGATTTCGCGGATTTCACGGAATTGGGTTAGGACGAGGGGAACACGGATTACACGGATTTCACGGATTGGGGTGCCAAACGAGCACCTCACCCCCAACCCCTCTCCACGACGTGGAGAGGGAGCAGCGGAGGGAACGGTGACGTTCCGGCAACGATCGATTCTTGTGGTGGACGACGAGCCCGTGGTGCGGGCGCTGCTAACGGCGGCGCTTGAGCCTACGGGCTCTCGCCTTGTCGAGGCGGTCGATGGCAGCGAGGCGTTGGAGGTGGCGTGGCGCGAGCGGCCCGATCTGGTGCTGCTCGATGTCGGGCTGCCGAAGCTCAGCGGCGTCGATGTCTGCCGCGCGCTGAAGACGAGCCCCTCGCCGCCGCACGTCATCCTCATCACCGGCGACGCGCAAGCCGACGGCATCGAAACCAGCGGCGCCGACAGCGTGATCGCGAAGCCCTTCCG
>JANXYW010000384.1 GCA_025355835.1 Chloroflexota bacterium | reverse complement strand
CATGCCGACCTGCTTCGTCTTCAGCACGTTGCCCATCGACAGGTACATGCCGTTGCCGTCGTAGTTGGGGAAGGCGATCGTCGTGTCGTCGATGACGCGAACGAAGCCGGGTTCGCCGCCTTTGTACGAACAGTTGGCGTGGCCTCGCTCGTCGACCGTAGCGAGGAAGAACATGTCCATGTGCTCGATGAACGCTTTGTCGCTGTCACTGAGGCGGTCGTGCACGAGCTCGCCGACGCGATCGGCGAGTCGTGTGGTGTCGAACTGCTCCTGAAGCGCGCGGCTGCCTTCGTTGAAGAAGTCTGTCATGGTGCTCTCCTGTCTCCGTGGGTCTTCCACAGATTACACAGATTGCGCAGATTGGGTTGGGCTGGGATAGGGGAACCACGAAGGACACGAAGGGGCACGAAGAGGAGTTTGGAACCGCAGATTGCGCAGACGTCGCAGATTGCGATTGGGGGAAAACTGAGGCCGCCGTCCTCCGGGCGGGCGGAGGACGGCGGCGGGAGACGACTAACTAGGATGGGTTGGTGCTAGCCGTACGCTGCCTCGGAATGGGACACGTGCGCGGGAACGCCGCTGGTTTGATCCTGGAAGTGGGAGAACACGGCCCACAGCATGATGCCGAAGGCGAACATCTGGAAGTCGCCGAACCAGAGGACGACGCGCAGCGTGTGCCAATCGATGTAGTGCTGGCCGGACGGCATCGTCACGTCCGAGAGCGAGACGAGCACGACGGGCGCGACGATGCGGCCGATGGCTGCGAGCAAGGCCCAGAACGCCGCCCATCGCGTGGTGCCGTCGGAATCGAGCAGCCACACTACGCAGCCGAGGTTCAGCACGTAGACGATGATCGATTCGAGGAATTCGTCGCGGAGCACCCAGTTGTGCCCGTACGCGAGGTTCAGTTCAGCGCCCTGGTGCATGGTCATGCCGAGTTGGAAGTAGATGGCGACGGGCACGGCGACCAAGGATGAGATCGCGAGCCAGAGGAACGGCATGTACCAGCGGTGAAGGAAATCCCAAGTCATAACGGGGGCATCGTACGGCGGCCGTAAGGGTTTGTGTATAGGGGAAGTCCCTTGGATTTGTGTGGTAGTGGCCTGGGAGACCTCACCTCCGCGCTGTCTCCTGCGGCGACTCTTCGAGCGCGCTGGTCCTCTCCGCCTCGCCACGGCGAGCAGGCCGGCGGAGAGGAGGCTTCGTACAACGCAGTTCGTGGGAACGTGAATGAAAAGTGGCACAGGCGTCCCGGCTGTGAGTCCTCCGAAGAGCTTGACCGCCGCAACGGTCCTCGCACGCGGTCGTCTGGTTGCGGACGCGAGGCGTACTGCGTCGGTCCGGCGTTGCCGGACTCACAGCCGGGGACGGCGGTGCGACTCATTCGCATCTCGCGCACATGCTGGCAATTCGAATCGTACAATCCGCCTGTAGCGCTCCGCTATACTCGGACGCCAGATGAGCCTGCTGCGGATGGGGCCGCGTTCACGCTATGCAGCACAAGCCTTCGTCCATCATTGAGGACTACTTGATGGAGATTTACGACATGACCCGCGGCGATCGGGCCGTGATTGCTGCGCGCCTGACGGAGAAGATGGGCGTCACGGCGCCGACGGTGTGGAACACGGTACACCGGATGCAGCGCGACGGTCTGGTCGATATCGATGCGGCGAAGGGGATCACGCTCTCGACATCGGGCCTGGAGGCGGCGGAATCGATCAAGCGGCGGCATTTGCTCACAGAGCGGCTGCTGGTGGACATCCTCGGCCTGGATTGGGCCGACGCGCACGAAGAAGCGCACCTCATCGAACACACGATCACGCCGCGCGTTGAGGCGCGGATCATGGCGGTGTTGGGCAACCCGACGACGTGCCCGCACGGGAATCCGTTCCCCGGCGTCGACCCGGCGACTCGGCCGAAGACGCGGCCGCTGGCGACGGGCGAGGCCGGCGAGTCGTACGCGATCGACGGCATCAACGAGCCGGCGGAAGAGGATCACGATCTGATGACCTTCTACCAGCGCAACGGCTTCGTGCCGGGCGCCGAAGTGAAGATCGTCGATGTCGCGTCGTACAACTCGACGATCACCGTCGACATCGGCGGGCGCACGGTGACGCTGGGGATGCCGGCGGCGGAGAACCTCCGCATCGTCGTCGAGGCGCCGGCGATCGCGCGCGCGTGAAGGCACTCTGGCTCAAATTCCTCGACTGGTTTTCGCACCGCTTCGGCATCGGACGCAGCGTGATTCCGCGCGAGCCGGTGATGCTGCGCCCGATCGGCGTCGTGCGCAACGGCGTGAAGCAGCCGCGCACGGACGGTTGGGCGGACGTGCGCTCGGACATCCTGATTCGCGAAGACCTGGCGGACGCGCTCGACGGCATCGAAGGCTACTCGCACGTCATCGTGATCTTCGCGTTCGACAAAGTACCGGAGTCGGAGCAGCAGGTGCGCGTGCGGCCGCGCGGCGATGCGCGCATTCCGGAGCAGGGCGTGCTGGCGACGCGCAGCCAGGTGCGGCCGAGCCCGGTCGGCGTGTCGGTGGTGAAGTTGCTGCGTCGGCGCCACAACGTGCTGCGCGTCGAGGCGCTCGACGCGATCGACGGCACGCCGGTGCTCGACATCAAGCCGTACTTCCCGAACTACGATGCCGTGCCGGATGCCGGCATTCCGGAGTGGGCGCGAGAGCTGGGACGGCAGGCGTAGTTCGTCGTTCGTCGTTCGTAGTTCGTAGTTTGCAGTGGGCAGTTTGTAGCGCGCGGGTGCAGGAAGGCTGTCATGACAGACGGACGACCTCTATTTGGCGGCGTGCATATCTTCTTCCGCGATCTTGCGGTGACGACGGACTTCTATCGACGCCTCGGGCTCGAGCTGGCGGGGGACGAGCATTTTGCTCGGGCGATGCTGCCGAACGGGCAGTCGTTCGAGTTCGGGTCGGCGCAGCTATCACGCGTGTACGATCCGGCGTGGCGCGAGCCGTCGGGCGCGAGTGCGATCGCGCTGCAGTTCCGGCTTTCGTCGCGCGATGCGGTCGACGCGCTGTTCGCGGAGTTGACCGGGGCCGGCTATCACGGCCATCTGGCGCCGATCGATGCGTTTTGGGGCGCGCGCTACGCGGAGATCGATGATCCGGACGGAAACATCGTGGGGTTGCAGAGTCCGGTCGATCCGGGGCGCGCGGGGCCGCCGCCGGGGTTGTGAGCGCTGGCCTCACCCCGGCCTTCGGCCACCCCTCTCCACATTGTGGAGAGGGAGCGGTTCGGACGGCGGTGGTTGCTGGCGAGCGTTGGTTCGCGGCACGGCGAGCGACTCACAGCCGGGGACGGCTGTGCCACCTTCGGCTGTCGAGAGGTGACCTCACCTCCGGCCGTTGGCCACCTCCTCTCCGCCCGTGTACAGACAGGGGACATGGTGGACAGGTGTATGAGGACATGCTGGACGGCGATGCGAGTAATCATAGTAGCGGCGCTCGCAGGTCGATCTGGGTGATCCGGTGCGCGCAGTAGTAGACATCCCAGACGCCGTCTTCTACCGTCGGACGCACACCGACGGGCTCGCCGATGAA
>JANXYW010000375.1 GCA_025355835.1 Chloroflexota bacterium | reverse complement strand
ACCAACGCAGCCACCAACCCGTCGATCGAGTACTCCTCCGCCGTCACGGCGACATCCAACCCCGCATCACGCGCGGCCTGCGCCGTGATCGGGCCGATCGCCGCGATCGTCGTCGCGCGCAGCGGCGCGATGTCGCCATCGAGCATCTCGACGAGGTTGCGCACGGCAGACGAGCTGGCGAACGTCACCACATCCATCTCGCCCGCGCGCAGCCGCTGCAGCCCGTCGCCGTCCACGATCGTCGGCACCGCCGAGCGATACAGCGTCAGCTCATCGACGCGCGCGCCTCGCGCTTCGAGACCATCGACGATCTGCGGCCGCGCGCCCTCCGCCCGCGGCAGCAGCACGCGCTGTCCGCGCATCACGCGCGACGAGAACGCATCGAGCAACCCTTCAGCGACGTGCCGTTCGGGCGCAACATCTGCGCGAAGCCCGTGCGCCGCCAGCGATCGTACGGTCCCGGATCCCATGGCCGCAATCTGCGCACGCCCGAGCGAGCGCGCATCGAGGCCGGCGGCGCGCAGATGCCGCATGAATTCGTCGACGGCATTTGCGCTCGTGAAGATCACCCAGCCGTAGCCCGATGTCCGCAGATCCTCGATCGCCGAGGCAACCACGCGTGCATCGTACGAATGCACGATCTCGATCGTTGGCAGCTCGATCGCCTCTGCGCCGTGGGCGGCCAACGCGCGTGATAGCTCGCTCGCCTGCGCGCGCGTGCGCGTGACCAGCACACGCTTCCCGAACAGCGGCCGCGCGTCGAACCAGCGCAACTTGTCGCGCAGCCGCGCCACTTCGCCGACCACCGTCACCGCCGGTGCGCCGATGCCGGCGCGCGCAACGTCATCCACGATCGTCGCCAACGTCCCGCTCACGACGCGCTGTCGGGGCAGCGTCCCCCACTCGATGACCGCAACCGGAGTCGTTGCCGCGCGGCCATGTTCGATCAGCCGCGCCACCGTCTGCACCAACCGCTCGACGCCCATGAGGAACACCAGCGTGTCGACGCCGGTCGCTAGCCGCGCCCAGTCGACGCTCGATGCGTCCTTCGCCGGATCTTCGTGTGCGGTAACGACCGCGAACGACGACGCCAGTCCTCGCTGCGTCACCGGGATGCCCGCGTACGCGGGCGCCGCGATCGCCGATGTGACGCCCGGGATGATCTCGAACGGCACGCCGGCCGCCGCCAGCGCCGCAGCCTCTTCCCCACCGCGCCCGAACACGAACGGGTCGCCGCCCTTCAGCCGCACGACGCGTTTACCCGCGAGGCCGTGCTCAACCAGCAGCGCGTTGATCTGATCTTGCGTCAGCGCGTGGCGGTCGGGCTCTTTGCCCGCGTAGATGCGCTCCGCGCCGGCGCGCGTGTGCGCCAACAGCGCTGCGTTCGCCAGCCGGTCGTACACGACGACGTCCGCCTCGACCAACCGCGCGGCGCCACCGATCGTGATCAGCGAAGGATCGCCCGGCCCGGCGCCGACGAGCGAAACAAGACCGGGTTGGAGGTTAGAGGTTGGAGGTTGGAGGTTGGTCATCGGTCGTCAGGAGTTGGAACGACGGCCGGCGCCACCAGCTCATCGGCCAGCTGGCGCGCGAGGGCGAGCGCGTTCTTCACCGGCGCCATGCGCTCGGACACGCGAATGCCGTTCTCCCTACCGAGGATCGCGCGAATCTGCATGTCGCCGCCGATCAGCATCGCGTGCGCCCCGACCGGCATCATGCAGCCCGCGCCCAACCGCTCGAGAAGAGCGCGCTCCGCCGTGACGGCGACGCGCGACGCTTCGTGATCGATCGCGCTCACGAATTCCAATGCTTCCGCATCGTCGGCGCGCACTTCGACGCCCAGCGCGCCCTGACCGACAGCGGGCGTCATCTCTTCGAGGCTAAAAATGTGCGCCGCTTTCTCCGCCAGCATCAGCCGTTCCAGCCCGGCCAGCGCCAGCACAACGGCGTCGTACTCCGACGACTCCACCTTCGCCATGCGCGTCGGCACGTTGCCGCGGATATCGGCGATGTCGAGATCGGGGCGCAGCGCCTTCAACTGCACTGCGCGACGCGCGCTGCCCGTGCCAATCCGCGCGCCTCGCCGCAGCTGCGCGAGCGGACGCGCGCCGCGCGTGATCAGCACGTCGCGCACGTCGCCACGCACCGGCACGGCGCCAAGCACGAGACCGTCTGCCAACAACGGGGGCAGATCCTTGAGCGAATGGACCGCAATGTCGATCTCGCGCGACAAGAGCGCGTCTTCGATCGCCTTCGTGAATACGCCGAGCCCGCCGATTTGCGAAAGCGGCTGGATCGAGGTGTCGCCCTGCGTCGTGATCTCGCGGAACTGCGTGACGCAATCCGGATGCGCCGCGCGCAGCGCCGTCACGACGATATCCACCTGTCGCAGCGACAGTTGGCTCTTGCGCGCGCCGATGACGAACGTGCGGGTCATTCCGCGACTTCGCTTCCGCTGGCCGCGTCCGCCGCATCATCGAGTCCGAAGAGCCCGCGCGCGGCTTGAACGTATCGCTCACCTTCGCCCGGCTTCTTGAGCGTCGCGATCGGCGTGTGCAGCAGCTTCTTGACGATCGCTGATGTCATCGCTTCGACACGCTTGCGGTCCGCCGCGTTCATCGTCGTCTTCGCGAGGGTCCGCGCCAGCTCGGCGACGCGCACGGCTTCCGCTTGCTCGCGAATCGATGCGACGGTCGGCAGCGTCTCCAGCGAGTGCAGCCAGTCCTGAAATTTCGCTACGTCTTCGTCGATCAGCTTCTCCGCCTGCGAAACCGCGCTACGACGGCGGCTCCTGTTCCGCTCGGCCACCGCCTGCAACTCGTCGATGTCGTACAGGTGGACGCCCGGCAGCGTTCGTATCGACGGATCGATGTCGCGTGGCACGGCGATGTCCACCAGCAGCAACGGTCGCTCGCCACGCGCGCTCATCGCGCGCTCGACGATAGCGCCGTCGATGACAAAGCCCGGCGCCGCCGTCGACGAGATCACGATGTCGGCAGCCGCGATCGCGTCGGCGCGATCATCGAACGCCACCGCTTCCGCTGCGAGCGTTGCCGCCAGATCCGCAGTACGTCCCGGCGTGCGGCTCGTCACGAGCATCCGTCCCGCGCCGTTGCGCGCGAGCGCCGCCGCCGTCAGTCGCCCCGCCTCGCCCGCACCAATGATCAGCACGGTCAGGCCCGAAAGGTCGCCCAGCGTCTCGCGCGCCAGCTCCACGGCCGTCGAACTCACCGACACCGCGTACCGGCTGATCTCCGTTTGCGCGCGCACTTTGCGCCCGGCACGAATCGCCGTATGGAATAGCCGCGAGATCGCCGGCGTCAGCGTTCCGGCCGCAGTCGCCGCTGTGAACGCGACGCGTACTTGTCCAAGGATCTCCGACTCGCCGACAACCATCGATTCGACCCCGCCGGCGACGCGGAACAGATGCCGCGCGGCATCGCGGCCTGTCAGCGCGAAGAAGGGCGCGCCCTCCATCGCGACATCGCCCTTCAGTTCGCTCAACAGCGCCACGATCGGTCGCGGGTCGCCGACGCCTCGCGCGCTGGCGACGTACACCTCTGTGCGATTGCACGTGGAGATCACGGCCGCGCCCGCATAGCGCTCGCCGAGCCGCGCCAGCAGCGGCGGCAGTTCGTCCGCCGCGAACGTGAAGTGCTCACGCACCGCCACCGGCGCTGTCTTGTGCGAGATGCCGATCACGGAGATCTGCATGGCTACGCACCCCCACCCGCCGGCGCCAGCTCGATGCCCAGCCGCTCGATCAGCCGTGCCCGTGCCGCGACGAGCTTGCGCTGCGCGAGTAACACGCGCAGTTGCTCATCGATCGCGTACTGCCATGTGTCGTTTTCGACTTTGATGCCCTTCGCGCGCATCTCCAGCCGCACTTCGGACAGCAGGTCTGCCAGCGCCGGCATGTCCTCTGTGAGATACGCGTCCAGCTCTTCGCGCAGCCGCCGCGCCAGCGCCGGGCTCGTCCCGGACGTCGATGCAGCGAGCGTGATCTTCCCCTTGCGCACGACGGCGGGCAGGATGAAGTCGCAGTTCTTCGGATCGTCCGCGGCGTTCACCCACAGGCCGCGCTTCTTCCCCGCTGCCGCGACTTCCGCGTTGATCGCGCCGTCATCCGTCGCCACCATCACGAACTCGTAGCCGCCGTCCAGATCAGGCTCTGCGTACGCGCGCTCGATGTGCCGAATGCGCCCCGCCTCGACATGCTCGCGCAGTTCTTCGATCAACTCCGGACTCACAAGCGTGATATCGGCCTCGGCCGCAAGCAGCCCACGCACCTTCTCCGCGCCCACGTGCCCGCCGCCGATGACAATCACCGGCCGTCCCTTCAACTCAACAAAGATCGGATACAGCGCCATCGTCCTAGTCCGTCTCCATCACCAATCTGCGAAATCTGTGCAATCTGTGGTTCCGGTCAGCGCAGCGCCCGCCGCGAACGTTCGCGCTCGACGGCCTGCTGCTGCTCCCGCAGATCGATGTTCGATCCCGGCAACTCCAGCGCCGGATCCGAATATCCCGACGGCGCGTCTGGCTGCCCGTACTCCGGCAGCCGCATCCCGCCGCCGAGCATCGCCGGCCGGAACGGCATCGATGCCTGCATGATGTCCAACAAACGCCACGGCCCGATGCGCGGCCGCTCGTGCCGATCCACCACGTCAGTCTCCCGAGGGCGCGCGCTCGTACGCGCCTGCGATGCCCAACAGCACCTCATCCGCCAGCGCCATGATCTGCTCGCAAACTTCTGTCGCCTCGGCCTGCGCCGTGCCCTGCTTGGCCAGAGCTTGCTTCGCGGATTGGTCGAGGCTGCGGCGGAAGAACGTAAACGCATGCATCGCCTGCGACAGCGACATGCCCGCGCCTTCGAGCGCCGCGCCGTACTGCGCGCCCGTCGCCCGCGCTTCTTCGAGAAGCGAAGTCTTGCGCCGGCGTTTTGCCACGTAGTCAGCGACAAGCGTCATCAGCCCGCGGCCGAGCACCCGCAATCGCTCGCGCTGCGCGTCGTCGACGGTGGCGTACCAGTCCGCGTTCTGGCTGCTGTGCACCTGCCGCCGGATGCGTTTCGTTGCGAGATCGCCGACACCGCTGAACTGTTGCTTCTTGCCGCGACCATCAACGATGCCGCGCACGTCGCTCTCGGCAAATCGACGATGCCCACCAGGCGTGCGAAACGTGCGCACCTGCCCCGCATCCGCCCACCGCCGCAGCGTCGACTCGTCGACGTTCAGCAGCCGGCACGCCTGCCCTAGCGTCAGCCAACGATCCTGCGCCAACAGCGACGAAGGCGGAAGTTCTCGTTCAGCGGTCATAAAAGCTCATCAAATCTATGCAATCTCCAACACGTCATCGCACTGCACAGATTCTAGCATGCACCGCCGCACGTGCAAACGCATCTTGACGCGCCGTCGCGGGTCGGCCGGCCCTTTCTCTCAGCAGAGTATTGTCATGAAGCGGCGCCTTCGGTGTGGCGTCACCTTTCGTCGATTTCTATGGATGACGGTCGATTCGATAGGCGACATCGAACCGCAGTTTTGTGTTTTTCACCGGGCGTGCCGCACCTGAACACGGCCGAAGGCGGATGGCTACTCGCAGCGCGCGTTCGGCGGCACCCATCATAGGGGCTTTGAAGGCGCGGGCCTATTTCACGGCGTCACTCGCCCGCCCCGGGCTCAGTGAGGTGCTCGCTTGGCACGACCGTACTACACTGCCCGCATGAACGACGCCCTCGCACGCAAGACCCAGGCCGATATGGTCATCGACCGTGCCGCGCAGCAGATGCGCCTCCTCGTGCAAGAAGCCGCGCATGCACTGCGGCCGTTTCCGCCGTTCCCCGGCGCCTTCTTCACCAACGCCGTCGAGGTCAACCTCGAAGGCGCAGAGCGCGCCGACCTCGGCTGCATCGTCGTCGGCGAAGATGGCGAGCTGTACGAACTCGAAGTGAAGATCGATTTTACCGACGACGTGGTCGATATGGTGCAGTCGCGCGACGAGACGCTGAAGAAGCTCGACGACCTCCACCCGCGCGACTACATCGTGCTCGGATACAACGCCCTCACGCAGCTCACAGAACTCCTGCTCGAAGCGGCTGCCGAGGGCGCGTGACCGGCATCGCAAAACGCATCGCCATGGGCGTCGGCATCGTGATCGCGGCGGGCGTGCTCACCGTTCCGATCGTTCACGCCGCCGCGCCGACCATCACCTCGATCACCGCCAGTCCAGCGCACGCTACCGTTGGCGATCAGATCACGCTCACGATCACGATCGATCACGATGCCGCCACGACGGTCGAAAGTGCGGGCTTCGGGGCCAACGTCGGCGCATTCGAGATCGTCGCCGTAGCTCCGCCGCGCACGGAGCCGAACGGCGACGCGTCGCGCACGACGATCGCGTACACGCTGGCCGCATTCCGCACCGGCGATCTCACCATCCCGCCGCAAACGATCACGTATCGCGGCACGAGCGGCAGCGGCACGCTCACGACCATCGCCACCGCCGTCACGATCGCGTCGGTGCTGTCGCCCGGCGATACGGAGTTGCGTCCGCTAAAGGCCCAGATCGATCTCGGCGATCCCGCACCGTCGCCGATTATCCCCGCGCTGTTCGTGGCGGCCTTCGCCGCGCTCACCGCCTTCGGCTACGTGCTCGTACGCCGCGCCGCCGCCATCGTCCCGATGCCCGCGCCGGGCGCGCCCGTCATCGCTGTACCCCCGCCTTCCGCGCATGAGATCGCGCGTACCGCGCTCGACGCCATCGCCGCGGCCGATCTCGGCGCGGCCGACGCGCCCGAGTATTACGCCCGCATCGCCGCCACCGTCCGCACGTACCTCAGCGCCCGCTTCGACTTCCCGGCCTACGCCATGACCCGGCGCGAACTCGAGCGCAGCGCGACAAGCAGCGGCATCGACCGCTGGCCCGCGCGCGTCATCGGCAACCTGCTGGAGCAATGCGACGCCGTCGAGTTCGCCACATTCCGCCCTGCCCCTGAACGCCGCGCCGCCGACCTCACCGCCGCCTACGAGATCATCGAACTGACGACACCGTCGTCCGCGACCACAACGTCTCCGTAAGGCGGACCGTGTGTCCGCTCCTTTTCGTTTTTCTCGGATTCTGTTCGTGGCCGCCGCACCCCGCCGCCCCGGCCCCTCACCCCGGCCTGTCTCCTGCGGCGACTCGGGATCGGCCACCCCTCTCCCACTAGGGGAGAGGGGCTTGCATGGAGATCCTGGGTGATTGGCGCGCGGAGTGTTCCTGGTTAGCGGCCCGAACAACGCGCGGACTGAAGTCCACGTTACGGGCCGAATAGGCTTCCCTTCCTTCGTGCTCCTTCGTGTCCTTCGTGTCCGTCGTGGATCGCCCCTAAACCACCTTCGCGCCCCTTCGTGTCCTTCGTGGTTCCCCAACAACCCCTCTGCGCCCTCCGCGGCTCCGCGGTGAATCCGTCCCCCAACCATCCGTGAAATCCGCGAAATCCCTGTTCCCCCAACCCACAGAATTGACATCCCCCACGCGCCCTTGATAGCCTTATGCCAACTTCCGCCCCATCGGGCGGTTTCGCGTATCCACGGAGTGCGATGACCCTCCACAACATGGTGATGCTTCTGCCCCGGGAGAGCCGGGGCGCCCGCCTGGGATAACACACCCAGTACGTTCCCGTCGCCATCAGCGCGGGAGCCCGGTTCGGAGGTCATCATGCCGTACGCAAAAGCCCTGCGCTGTCGAGAGTGCGGGCGCGAATATCCGTTAGAACCCCTTCACGTGTGCGAGTTCTGCTTCGGTCCGCTCGAAGTCTCCTACGACTACGACGCGATGCACCGCAACATCACGCGCGAGACGATCGAGCGCGGCCCTCTGTCCGTCTGGCGCTACGCCGACTTCCT
>JANXYW010000352.1 GCA_025355835.1 Chloroflexota bacterium | reverse complement strand
TCGCTCTATCGCCGCCGCCGCGAGCGCGAGGGTGTCGCGATCATCGCGCTGGTCGGCTACACGAACGCCGGCAAGAGCACACTGATGCGCGCGCTGACGAAGGACGGCGATGTGTTCGTCCAGGATCAGCTGTTCGCGACGCTCGATCCGCTGACGCGCAAGGTGTACCTCGATGGCGCGCACCCGGCGCTGCTTACCGACACTGTCGGTTTCATCCAGAAGCTGCCGACGCAGCTCGTTGCCGCATTCCGCGCCACGCTCGAAGAGCTGACGGACGCCACGATGCTGCTGCACGTCGTCGACATCACGCATCCCGACGCCGCGCACCAGAGCCAAACAGTCGAGGACACACTGCGTGCGCTGAAGCTCGACGGCAAGCCGCGTATCACCGTCCTCAACAAGGTCGACCAACTCCCCGACGCCGACGGCAAGCCCGTGAAGTCGCTCGCCGAACTTGGCTCGTTCCAAGATTCGCTCACGGAGAACATTCCGGACGCCATCCTTATCTCCGCCGAACAGCGCTGGGGTATCGATTTGCTGAAGGCGCGCCTCATCGAGTCGCTGGATCGCCAGGCCGTGGCTGTCGCGTCTGTCTAGAACGAGTCTTCGTTCACGAATGCGAATCTTGATGTAGGGGCACGCGGTGGCGTGCCCTCGTTCGCGCACGATGTCCGTTGCCGCCACCAGGGGCGCACTGCTGTGCGCCTTTACGGTGAGCCATCAATCGCTGCGCGTTCTGCTGCGCCGACTTCGTCCCGAAACCGCCGCACCGCCACGCGCAGCGACTCTTCCGCATCGAGGCCGCGGTCCCGCGCGAGTGCAACGATGCCGAACAGCAGATCGCCCAAGTGCGCCGCGGTTGTCGCGTTCGTTGATGATGTGAGGTCGCGCAGCAGCTGTGTGACCGCGTCCGGCGTCACGAGCACCGGGCCAAGGCCTGCTTTCGATGCGCGACTCTGCACGGACTGCGCCTGCGCGAGCGCGGGCATCGCCTTCGGTACGGCATCGAGCAGCGGCGCGTCGCCACGCTCTTCCTTCTTCAGCGCGTCCCAATTGCGGAGGACGTCCGCCGATCCTTCCACCTGCACATCGCCGAAGACGTGCGGATGGCGGCGTACGAGCTTCGCCGTGATCGACGCGATCACATCCTCGATCACGAACTCGTCACCGTCTTCCGCGACCTGCGCTTGCAGTACGACCTGCATGAGCAAGTCGCCAAGTTCTTCGGCCAGTTTGTGCGGCTCGCCGGAGTCGAGCGCGTCCAGCGCCTCGTACGCTTCCTCGATCAGGTAGCGCTTGAGGGTCTCGTGCGTCTGCTCCAGATCCCACGGACACCCGGCGTCCGGCGACCTGAGCTGTGCGACGACCGCGCGCAGCCCCTCGAACGAGCGTACGTTCTCGGTGAGCGCGACCGGCGGCAGGTACAACGTCGCCAGGTGATCGAATGCGTCCTCGTGATCGAGCTGGGCCAGTGTTGTTTCGATGATCCCGCCCGTTCCGGTACCAGCGCCGCGCACGATGCGGACAGGATGCTCGGGCGGGTACGCGTTCAACAGCGCAAGTTTCGCTTGCGAGGCGGCGCGCCGGTCGTACACCTGCGCGACGATCGTCGGCCGCTCCGGCACCAGGCTGCGCCGGCCATCGAGCGACAGCGCGTCGAGAATCAGCAGCCCGTCGTTCAGCGGATCGAGGCCGAGCGCGGTCGCGATCGTGTCAACGAAGCTGACTCCGGCGATGATGCTCATCGTCACGCCCGATTCCGGCGCGCGCAACAGCAGCGATCGCACCGTCGCTTCGCCGAACAGGGGATGTCCCGGGACGGCGTATACCACGCCTTCGGGCCGCGCCGCCAGCGCCAGCACGCGTGCGACGATCGTCTCGTACACGGCGTCGAACGAGGGCTCGCGTTCGTAGACGTCGTCGAACGATTCGTATCGTGGCCCGGCGGGCAGGCCGGCGACGGTCGGATGCCGCGCCGTTCGCAGCCACACCTCGGGCGCCGCCGCGATTGTGTCGCGAGCGTCGACGGTGAGCAGCGAAGCGTCGCCTGGCCCGAGTCCAACCACGATGAGGTCACCCATGCGGCTATTATCTACCCCGCTGATCGCGCGCGGAAGTTGACGAGCGTGGACACAACACATCGCCAAACGGTTGTAAGCTCACCGGATGAGCGGCGCGGCCACTAAGAGC
>JANXYW010000347.1 GCA_025355835.1 Chloroflexota bacterium | reverse complement strand
CGATCAGTACGAAGCCGTAGAGCGCGGCCCGCAGCGCATGCGCGAAGAGTTCCGCCGCGACGAGCGCCCGGCCGTACCGGCGGAGCAGGCCTTCGCCGGCGGCGAGAAGGTCCGTCACCCGCGATTCGGCGAAGGTATCGTCGTCTCGTGCCAAATCGTCAAAGACGATCAGGAAGTCACCATCGCCTTCAAAGGCGGTACCGGCATGAAGAAACTGATGCTCTCGTTCGCGCCGCTAGAGCGGCTGTAGCGAGCGGCTGGCGCGGAGCTGTTAGCTATTGCGTTGCGTGTCGATGACAACACCAGTACCCGCGTAGCTTCAGCTGCGCCGAATGCATTGCTGGCCGCATCGGTGCGCTCGCCAGCACCGGGGCCCTCATGCCAACCGCAACTGCTGCTCCAGCGGATTCACCCCACCCAGCACGGCCGTACCATGCTCCGCCGCGCGCGCACACGCGTCCGCAATAGCGAGGCCACGCGCGATGTACCACGTCAGCGCACCCGCGAAGCTGTCGCCCGCGCCGTACGAGCCGATGATCCGCGCAGGCGCCGGCGGCGCCGCGAAGCGCTCACGCCCGCTCGCTGTCTCAACGTAGCCACCATCACGGCCTTCCGTAATCACCAGCGCGCGCGGCGGCACAGCGTAGTCCGAGAGCGTGCTCGCCTCGCGCGGATCGTGCGCGCTGCCGATCACGACATCGGCGCAAACGCCGGACTTCGCGAGCGCCTCCGAACGCCGCGCAGTCACGACGAGCAACTTCGCGCGCCGCGCCTCGACAAGCGCCTCAGGATCCTGTGCAGTGAAGTACGCGGCATCACACGACGCCAGTTCGTCCCATGACAGCCGGTCGTCGCGCCGCGGGTGCAGCGGCTCGCCCACGACGAAGATCGTGCGCTCGCCGTCCGGGGTGACGACGACGATGTCGCGTGTATGCGGCTGCTGGCGCAGCCCGGCGTGGATCGTCGCGCCCGTACTGGCTATCTCGTGGTGGACGTGCGTGCCCGCTTCATCGAGGCCGATCGCGGTGAACAGGTGCACGTCCGCGTCGCTCTTCGTGAGCTGGAAGAACGCGATGCCGCCGCCACCGCCGGCGATTACGATTGGCTCCGCGAGATGCGCGATCTCGCCGGCACGCGGAAGCGCCGCGACCTGCGCGATCGTCACGTGCTCGACATGCCCGATGACGGCGATGTTCATCGCGCCATTGTAGCGGCGGGAGGCGCACTCTAGCACCCGCGACCGTAGCGACGGCGTGCGGTACGATTCTCGTATGAAAGCAGAGATCCTCTCGATTGGCACCGAAATCCTGCTCGGCGAGATCGTCGATACGAACGCGCAGTACATCGCGTCGCGTCTGCCCGCGCTGGGCGTGGATCTGTACTTCAAAGCCGTCGTCGGCGACAACATCGACCGGCTGACGGAGACGATCGCCAAGGCCCTCGAACGCTCGGACATGGTCATCTGCACCGGCGGCCTCGGCCCTACGGAGGATGACCTGACGCGCGAAGCGATCTCCGCCGTCATGGGCGAGGAACCGCACGTCGACCCGCAGCTCGAGGCGGACCTGCGCGGCTTCTTCGAAAAGCGCGGCTACTCAATGCCCGAACGCAACGTGAAGCAGTGCTGGGTGATCCCGTCCGGCCGCGCGATTCCGAACCCGCGTGGCACGGCGCCCGGCTGGTGGGTCGAGCGCGACGGCAAGATCGTCATTGCGATGCCGGGCCCGCCCACCGAGATGACCCGCATGTGGGAGAAGGAAGTCGCGCCGGAACTTCTGCGCCGCAACCCCGGCTCGATCCTGATTACTCGCACGCTAAAGACCGCCGGCATCGGTGAGGGCACCGTCGACGAAATGGTCAGCCCGCTCCTCAAGTCGACGAATCCCAGCATCGGCATCTACGCGCGCGCCGACGGCGTCCACGTGCGCATGGCCGCGAAGGCGCCGGATGAGGCGGAAGCGTGGCGGCTGATCAAGCCAGTCGAGGAGGAAGCACGCAACATCCTCGGTCCGGCGATCTGGGGCGCGGACGACGACACATTCGAGAGCATCGTCTGCGACATGATGAAACAGAACGGCGTCACGCTCGCAACGATGGAGTCGTGCACTGGTGGCCTGCTCGCCAGCACGATCACGGACGTGCCGGGCTCGTCAGGCTGCTTCAAGGGCGGCCTCGTCTCGTACCAGACCGAGTTGAAGATCGAGTGGGGCGTGCCGGCCGAAATCATCGAGGAACACGGAGTCATCAGCCAGGAGTGCGCCCGCGCGATGGCCGCCGCGGCGCGCGCGAAGCTCCAAGCGAGCGTCGGCATTGGCATCACAGGAGTCGCCGGCCCAGACGAGCAAGAGGGCAAGCCCGTCGGCACGATCCACATCGCCATCGACGCCATCTGGGCGCCACCGCAAGCGATGAGCTACACCTTCCCGCAAGGCCGCGGCGCCGTAAAACGCCGCGCCGTCACGACCGCGCTCGTGCTGCTGCGACAATCGCTTCTCAACTACAGCGAAGAGCCATGGGCGCTCGTGTAGCCGTCGTTGTCGCCCCTGAGCACCGCTGTCGTCCTGAGCGCGCATTGTCATCCTTCGCTTCGCACAGGATCTAGCTCGTCCAGCGCCGATGCCTTAAAACACCTGCTAACTCATCGGGCGGCAAGCGGAACCAACCACCCGCTCCCCTCTCCGATTCATTCGCGCTAACCTGATCCCATGACCGCAAACCTTGAAGGCCTCAACACGCTGAAGGACATGCCCGTGACCGCGCCCGAAACAGACAACAAGACCGCCCTCGTCATCGCCGCGCACCCGGACGACGCCGATTTCGGCGCAGCTGGTACGTCGTACCTCTGGTCCAAGGAGGGCTGGACGTTCTACTACCTCGTCTGCACCGACGGCTCGAAGGGCACCGCTGACCCGAGCATGAAGCCCGGCGACCTCATCCGCATCCGACGCGAGGAGCAGCGCGAGGCGGCGCGGCGCGCCGGCGCGAAAGATGTCTTCTTCCTCGACTACACGGATGGCGAGTTGACGTACACGCGCCCGCTGCTCGGCGACGTCGTCCGCCACATCCGCATGCTGAAGCCGTACGCCGTGTTCACGCACGACCCGGAGGCGTACATCGTCCGCAACAGCTTCATCAACCACTCCGATCACCGCTGCACCGGACAGATCGCCGTCGACGCCATCTACCCGTCGGCGCGCGACCGCCTCAACTTTCCGGAGCAGATCGACGAGGGCCTTGAGACGCACAACGTCAAGGAGATCTTCATCTGGGGCTCGGAGAAAGCGGAGTTCGAGACCGATATCACCGACGTCGTTGATCAGAAGATCCACGCGCTCAACGCGCACGTCAGCCAAGGCCTCGGCGCCAACGACCCCAACAGCGACTTCCTGAAGTTCGTCCGCGATCGCTGGCGCGGCGAAGACGGCCGCTACACCGAACGCTTCCGCCGTGTGGTGCTGTTTCGGTAGGCGGCAGCTGTTATCGGTTAGCGGTTAGCTCTTGGTCGTACAGATCGAACGACTGTCGCGTCCCGGCGCGATGACAGCGCTCCACCATCCATCATCCACTTTCGCCTTCGGTGGCCATTCGCGCCGCACTTCTGCTATCATCGCCGCGGCAGGGCTAGTTGAATCGGGGTTGCGGTGAAGTGGATGCTCACGGCTCTCGCCTGCGCGCTTGCGATCGCGGGCGCGCTCACACTCGGCACATTTGGCACAGCGCACGCACAGCAGCCTGATCCGCTGATCGATCCGGCACAGGGCAGCGCCAATTCGCGTTTCCAGATCGTCGGCCAGACCGGATGGATCGCGGGCGATGCCGTCACGATCAGCTTCGGCTTCTCCGACGCACCCGCTGGTGCCTCATACTCAGGCACGCTCTACAACGAGCAGCGCGTCACCGTCCTGCGCGACGGCACGTGGAGCTTCCCCACCGTCGTCAACGACAAGCTCTTTCCGTTCCCGCTGTGGCGCCCGGGCTACATCGTCGTGAAGGCGCAAAGCGCGACGACAACCGCCATCAACACCTACGTCTACACCGTCGACGGCCGCGCACCCGCAGGATTGCCGCCACTTGCGAGCCTCGGCGGCGGCCCCTCGCACAACGCACCTGTGTTCGCCATCACGATGGCTCTGTTCGCTGCTGCCGCGGGCGCACTCGTCGCCGTGAGCGGCGCGATGCGGAAGCGTGCGCTCGTGGAAGCGCGCTAGCGTCCAACTTCCAGACCCAACTCGCGCAAGAACGCGTCGCTGTTCGGCTCACGCCCGAGGAACTCTCGCACGAGCACGTCACCATCGACCGACCCGCCGCGCTCCAGGATCTTCTCGCGGTACTCGATGCCCGTCGCGCGATCGAAGACGCCTGCCTTCTCGAAGCGCGTGAACATGTCGTCGCCGAACACGCGCGACCAAAGATAGCCGTAGTAACCGGCGTCGTAACCAAACAGATGTCCCCAACCACCCTGGAAGTAGGTGCCATCCGGATAGGGGAAGCCGCACAGCGGGTACAACTCCGCCAGCTTCTTCGTCGTATCGCCATCGAAGCCCGGCGAGTGGTACGCGAAGTCCAGCCGAGAGAAGAACAATTGCCGCAGAGCGGAAATACCTGAGCTGACGTTCTTTGCGCGAATCATGGCGTCGAGCAGGTCTGCCGACAGCGGTGCGCCCGTCTGGTAGTGGCGCGCAAAGCGCCCGAGCACCTCACCGTTCCACACCCAGTGTTCCAACATCTGCGACGGAGCTTCGACGAAGTCCCACTCGGTCGATACTCCACTGAACTCCAGGTAGCGCGTCCGCGTCAGCGTTTGGTGGAGGATGTGCCCGAACTCGTGGAAGAACGTCACGACTTCCGTGTGACGCAGCAGCGATGGCGCATCGGCCGACGGTTTCGTGAAGTTCGCGACGATCGAGCTGATCGGCTGCTGGTACGTGCCGTCCGGCAGCGTACGCCCGCTGCGCAGCGTGAACGCCGCCGC